>DMQR01000061.1 GCA_003455605.1 Cryomorphaceae bacterium
GCCAATGAAAACGCGGAGTTAGACATGGGTATCTTTGGCCAGCCAACGGAGCGTTATGGATATAGCAATGGAGCTTGGAAGTTCTTGGGTCGCCCGGAGCACGAGGAAACATTGGTAGTTCGAAAAGGAAATTGGACCGAACTGCGAATCACCTTAAAAAGCGTGATGGACTATTAAAGTTCGCCTAGGAACGCTTCAATCATATCTGAAAATGCTTCGTGCGCTTCGGTGTGCACCCAGTGACCGGCATTGGCAATGGTTTTGATTTCAGCCTGAGGGAACAAATCGTAGATGTGCTCGTGATCGGCTTGCTCAATGTAGCCGCTCATGCCTCCGGCGACGAACAGCGTGGGTTTTTCGTAATACCCGAATTCTAGGGGTTCACCCACAAATGCAATCTGAGCGTCTAGGACATCGAGATTAAATCTGAAAGCGAAGGAATTCTTACTCGTGCGGTACATGCTCTTCAAAAAGAACTGACGAATGCTGGCGTTGGTGACCTCATGGGTAAGTTGCTCTTCAGCATCCGAACGCTTTTTTAACGCCGTAAAATCTATGGATTTCATGGCGTCGATATATCCTTGATGGTGAACGGGGTAAGCCTTTGGGGCGATATCTACGACGATGAGTGCCCGAACACGTACAGGTCGAGATACGGCAAAATGCATGGCAGTTTTCCCACCCATGCTGTGTCCCAAGAGTACGGCATTATCAATATTGTGCTGGTCTAAATAGGCTTCAAGATCCGCGGCCATCACATCATAGTTGTGCTCTGCCATATGTGGGCTGCGCCCGTGATTTCTGGCATCTACAGCGTGAACTTGCCAACCAAGACTAGCCCAGTGCTTGGCGTGTGTGGCCCAATTATCTCCCATCCCGAACAAGCCGTGCAAGATAATCAAAGGCGCTCTTTCACCGTAGATTTTCGAAAATAAAGGGGTTACTTCCATGCCATTGGGTTCAAGCAATTCAGATATTGTTGAATGGCATTGTGCAATCCCAAATAAAGGGCATCAGAAATCAAGGCATGACCTATGCTCACCTCATTTAGATGACCGTTTAATTGCTGCCCGAAATAGGCTAAATTCTCCAAGCTGAGGTCGTGACCAGCATTAACGCCCAAGCCTATGCTCTTGGCGAAGGCCGCACTATCTGCAAAGGGTGCTACAGCCTCCTCACGGTTCTTCGAATATTGCACCGCATATGATTCTGTGTACAGCTCAATGCGGTCTGTGCCAATGGCCTTGGCAGCCTCGATTAACGATCTATCGGTTTCAATAAAAATCGAGGTTCTAATGCCAGCGTTTTTGAAGGTTTGAATCACCTCGGTCAATAAATCCTTGTGGGTAATGGTGTCCCAGCCGGCATTGGAGGTCAGTACACCCGGTCCATCTGGTACAAGGGTTACTTGAGTCGGTTTGTGCGCAAGAACCAGGTCAATGAATTCCTTATTAGGGAAGCCCTCGATATTAAATTCGGTGCTTATTGCTGGGGCCAATTCCGCCACGTCGCTATACCGAATATGACGTTGGTCCGGGCGAGGGTGTACCGTGATGCCTTCCGCACCGAAGCGCTCGCAATCTAATGCCACCTGCAAGACTTTGGGCACATCACCCCCTCGTGCATTGCGCAAAGTCGCGACTTTATTGATGTTGACGCTCAGTTTTGTGTGATTGTTCATGGGTGCAAAACTAAAGAAAAGACCTATGTTTGTGTAAGAATGTTACAAGAATCCATACATACGGAACCCATTAGCCCATTGCGCCCTTCAGACAGCATTGTCGAGGCCATGGACCACATGGAAGAATGGAAGCTGGCCCATCTGCCTTTGGTGGACGCCGCAGGTAAGTATTTGGGCTTGATTAGCGAGGATGCATTATTGGCCGCAGCGGACGACCGTGCCCAGGTGCAAACGGTACTCAACCCTGCCTTTGTCCCGAGCGTATTGCCTAAATCCCACGCCTTTGTTGTGATGAATGTATGTACGCGAGACCGCATCACTATAATACCCATTGTAAATATGGAAGGGCAATATGAAGGAGCTCATTTGTTAACCGATGTGTTGGAATTTTTTCGCGGTACACCTGCCTTGTCTCAGCCTGGAGCGGTATTGGTGTTGTTTGCGCCGCTCTCCACTTATAGTTTGGCAGAAATCGCTAGTGTAGTGGAGCAGAACGATGCAAAGGTTCTGGCGACTTGGTTGACCCAAGGCAAAGCGTCATCTGATATCGAAATCACACTGAAAATCAATGTGGAACATAGCGGTCCCATTGCCCAATCCCTCCAGCGCTACGGCTACGAAATAGGCGGTATCTTTGGGGACAAGAACTTTGATGAAGATTATCAACAGCGATATAATCATCTAATGAATTATTTGAAGTACTGATGAGAATTGCATTGTTCGGTCGCGCCCCTAAGCCTGCTAATCTTCCTTACGTGGAGGTGGTGTTGGAAAAGCTCGTGGAAGAAGGGGTAGAGTTCTCTGTATACCACACCTTGCGCCCTGCTTGCGATGAAATTATCAAGGAGGAGTTCAAAGAGGTCCAATTCTCTACCTATGTTAATGAGGAAGAATTGGCCCAGTTTGATCCTCATTTCCTCGTCTCACTGGGTGGCGACGGGACCATCCTTGAAGCCACGGTGCTCATTCAAAGCAAAGATATCCCTATTCTGGGCATCAACATGGGCCGTTTGGGATTCTTGGCGAATGTGGCCAAAAGCAATATCATTACCTCCCTGGACGCGTTGTTCACAGGCCGATTCCAACTTGACTTCCGTAGTCTTCTTCAGGCGCGCAGCTCATCCACCCATGTGATGAAGCCGAATTTCGCTCTGAATGAAATTACTATCGCTCGTAAGGAAACCACTAGCATGATCACGGTGCACACCTACGTCAATGGCGCCTATTTGAACAGCTATTGGGCCGACGGTTTAATTATAAGTACACCCACAGGCTCCACCGGATATAGTTTGAGTTGTGGCGGCCCGATTATCATGCCGAACAGCGAAAACTTTGTCTTAACGCCTATCGCGCCGCACAATTTAACCATGCGTCCCTTCGTTATTTCCGACAACAACACTTTGCGTTTGCGCGTTGAGAGTCGTGAAAACGAATTTTTAGCATCGCTGGACAGCCGTATGCACAGCTTCGACACAGAAACCGAACTCTTCGTACAAAAGGCCGATTTTAGAATCGCCTTGGTGCAAACTGAAATGCAAGATTTCCCATCTACGCTTCGAAACAAGCTGAGCTGGGGATTGGATCACAGAAACTAAATGAAATTACATACCCTATTCCTTGCGGCTTTTCTTGGCTTGAGCAATTCTATGCTGGGCCAATTCTATGAGCTCGGCCTCGGCGGCTCAGGTACTCTGTTCCACGGTGATGTGGGTGCAGTTGCAACTGGGGCTAAAGGCGCGTACGGATTCACTCCGAATCAACCGGCGAGTCAAATCACCCTTCGCCGCCAATTCAATTGGCACTGGTCAACTCGGCTAAGTTATACGCGCGGCTACCTCAGTGGCATGGACGCGCTGGCAAAGGACGATTGGAAGCAGGATAGGGACCTGGCCTTCCGCACGGAAATCTCGGAGATTTCCTACATGACGGAATTCAATTACTGGCCTTATGGTACGGGTACCAAATTCAACCAATCCTTTTATCTTTTTGCGGGAATTGGGCTTACCCAATACCACCCTCAAGGCGAGTTCGAAGGGGAATGGTACGACTTGCGACCGCTGGGCACAGAGGGACAACAAACCGACTTGAATAATCAATTATTCTACGGAACCACCACTCTTACGGCTGCCATGGGCTTTGGTTACCGCCGTAGTCTAGCGCGTGATTGGAGTATGACTACTGAGGTGGGATGGCGTTCCTATGGCTCCGATTATTTGGATGATACCAGCGGCGATTACGTCGATGCGCAGGATCTGGCAGAGGAACGCGGCGAATTGGCCGCCTATTTTTCAAATCCTGGAAATGTGCCTTACCAAAGTGCATTGGCTAGAGGCAATGCTCAATCCAAGGATTGGGCTATTTTTGCGGGACTAACCATTTTTTATAACCTGAGCCCTAGAGATGAGCGCTGCACTGGATTCTAACATTTTTCGAAATAATCGCCTAAAAGCAGGCCTTGATCCGCAACACATCCCGCAACACATTGCGGTAATAATGGACGGCAATGGCCGCTGGGCTAAGCGACAAGGGTTCATGACCAGAGTACGCGGCCATGAAGTAGGTGTCGAAGCGTTAAAAAAGATTACCAAAGCCGCTGCAGAATTGGGATTAGGCTTTCTGACAGTATATGCGTTTTCTACTGAAAATTGGAACCGCCCAAAGAATGAAGTCGATGCATTGATGAATATTTTGATGACGGCTTTGGAGAAAGAATTACCGACTTTAATGGATAATAACGTGCGTCTAAACGCCATTGGAAATGTGGATTCCTTGCCCAAAAAAGCAAATAAAAAGTTAATGTCAGTGATAACGGCTACATCCAAGAATGATGGGTTAACTTTAACGCTTGCTTTGAGTTACGGCTCTCAGGATGAAATGGTGCAAGCGGTTCGTAAAATAGCCACTGAGGTGGCTAATGAGACACTAGATCCGGAGGATATTTCGGAAGCACATATAGAGAACTCACTCTTCACAGCGGGCATGCCCAGTCCGGATCTTATGATTCGCACCAGTGGAGAACAGCGAATCAGCAACTACTTGCTTTGGCAGTTGGCCTATGCGGAGCTGTACTTTACCCCCATCCTGTGGCCGGACTTTGATGCACAGGGGTTATACGATGCCATTGCTGCCTTCCAGAAAAGAGAGCGCAGATTTGGTCAGACTTCTGAACAACTAACGGACAAGTAACAGTATGAAGCGTACTCTTTGGACCTTATTACTAGTGTGTTCAGCGCTGATATCTCGTGGACAAATCGTAACATCGGGAGATTTCAACCTGATACCAGGTATTGATTACGAAGTAGGCGGTATTACCGTTAGCGGGACCAAGGATTTGGACCCTAATGTCGTGATTATGTTGACCAACATTCGCGTTGGCGACGAGATTCAGTTCCCAGACCCGGCCATATCTGATGCTATTCGGACGTTGTGGCGTCAACAGCTTTTTGAGGACATTACCTTCCGCGTGACCAACAAGACTGGCAATAAGGTGTTCTTGGACATCTATTTGAAGGAACTTCCAAAGCTCAGTAAATACTACATTATAGGAGTCAAGAAATCGTGGAAAGACGACTTGCGTGAAGAATTGGGCCTGCGTACTGGTAAAGTCGTGAACGACAACTTGGTCGTGATGAGCAACAATAAGATTGAGCAATATTTCCGCGAAAAAGGCTATCTCAATGCCAGTGTAGATATTGTTCAAGATATTGATACAAACTTCAACCATGCGGTCATCCTCGGTTTCCGAGTAAATCCTGGGAAGCGCGTGAAAATCAACGAAATAATTTTCCGCGGAAACGAAGCTGTGAGCGATAAGGTGCTCCTGAAAGCGATGAAAAATACCAAGATGAAAGGCAAGGCCATCTTCAAGGTGTCAAAGCTCCGCAAAAAAGAATACCGCGAAGACCTTAAGGCTATTGTGACGAAATACAACAGCTTAGGGTACCGCGATGCCCGCGTGGTATCGGACACCTCATATGCCCTCGATGGCGAGCTCATCAATGTTGAAATTACTGTAGAAGAAGGACGCAAGTTTTACTTTGGAGATATCACTTTCGTTGGAAACACGAAGTATGACACGCCGATCCTAAAGAGTATCTTGAAAATCAACAGAGGCGATATTTATGATAGCCAGCATTTGAATGAACGCGTTAGTTTCGACCCAAACGGTAACGATGTGGCATCTATCTACTTGAATAACGGTTACCTCTTCTCACAAGTGTTGCCTATTGAGAAGAACGTACAGAACGATACCATCGACATTGAGATTAGGATTCAAGAAGGTCGCCAAGCGACCATCCGAAAGGTGAGCATTACCGGAAACGAGCGTACAAATGACCACGTGATTTACCGCGAGGTCCGCACCAAACCGGGTGATCTATTCTCGAAGGCGATGATTCAGCGTACCATTAGAGAATTGGCACAGTTAGGCTATTTCGATCAAACACAGATTGGTGTGAATCCAGTACCGGATCCGCAAACGGGTACCGTAGATTTGGAATACACCGTAGTGGAGCGTTCAACCTCTCAGCTTGAATTGCAAGGAGGTTGGGGTGCCGGCCGAGTAGTAGGGACCTTTGGTTTGAATTTCAACAACTTCTCTGCACGCAACATCAACAACAAACGTGCATGGCAACCTTTGCCTACGGGTGATGGACAAAGTATCAACCTGCGTGCGCAGTCTAACGGTTTGTACTTCCAGAGCTACAACGCCTCTTTCACCGAACCATGGTTGGGCGGTAAGAAGCCGAACAGCTTCACAGCCACCATTTATCACAACGTTCAGAGTAACGGGGTACGCGCGAACGACCCGAATCGTCAGAGCCTCTACATTACAGGGGTAAACTTCGGACTAGGACAGCGCTTGAAATGGCCGGATGATTACTTCACCCTTTACCAAGGCTTGGAATTCCGTCGCTTTAATTTGGACAACTTTCCTACCGGATTCTTGAACTACAACAAGGGTATTTCGAACAATGTGAACTACAAGTTTACCTTGGGCCGAAATAACACGGACGTGCCTATTTTCCCAACGCGTGGTTCGCAGTTGAGCTTTGCAGCGGAATTGACCCCGCCGTTTAGTATGTTCACGGACATTGATTACAAGAGCTTGAGCAGCGAGGAGCGTTTCAGATTGGTGGAGTACCACAAATGGAAGTTAAATGCAGATTGGTTCGCGCCTATCACCTCGAAGTTCGTTATCCGCACCCACGGGGAGTTTGGATATCTTGGCTCGTACAATAAAGATTTGGGCTTGCCGCCGTTCGAACGTTTCTATGTAGGGGGTGATGGTTTGGCTAATTTCGTGATTGACGGCCGTGAGATCATCGGTCTACGTGGCTACCAAAACAACTCCATTACTCCAGCCGGAGGTGGTGCGCTGTACAACAAATACATACTTGAATTCCGATACATCCTTGCCAACAACCCTTCGGCTCAGGTGTTCCCATTGGCGTTCTTAGAAGGCGGAAATAACTACGACAATTTCTGGGATTACCGAGCGTTTAACTTGAAGCGTAGTGCTGGAGTTGGTTTGCGCATCTTTATGCCTATGTTTGGTTTAATGGGAGTGGACGTTGCTTACGGCTTCGATCCTATGCCGAACGGTACGGCGGCCAGCGGATGGCAAACGCACTTCATCATTGGCCAACAGTTCTAATTCAACTACCTTCACCGCAATGAAGCTACGTCTTTTCCATATCATCATCGCCGCCCTACTTAGTGTGCCGACTATGGCACAGCGATATGGCGTCGTAGATACGGAATACATCCTGGCGAACATGCCGGAATACGAGCAGGCCAAAAGCCAGATCAATAAGCTCAGTGAGCAATGGGCAGGAGAGGTGAGCGCACTTCAGAGTGAACTGCAAAGTTTGAAAGATGCACTGGCGGCGGAGCGCATATTGTTGTCGCCAGATAAATTGACCCAACGTGAAAAAGCCATTCAAGAAAAAGAAGATGAGGTCATTGTCCTACAGCAAAGATATTTTGGACCAGAAGGTGAGATTTTTGCGAAGCGCGCCCAGCTCGTCCAACCCATTCAGGATAAAGTCTTCGGAGCTGTCCAGGCATTAGTAAATAAAAGGAAATTAGACCTAATTTTGGACAAAAGCGCGGACAGTGGTGTTCTCTTTGTGGATAGAGAGAAAGACTACAGTGACGAAGTTTTAAATAGTTTAAAGCGATAAAATAAAAAAACAATGAAAAGAGTAATACTCGTACTTGCCTTGACTCTCGGCCTTGCTGGAACCGCTACGGCGCAGCAAAAAGTAGGTCACATCAATGTAGATGAGTTGTTGGCTGTTATGCCTGAGACAAGCACCGCAGAAGCTGAGATTCAGAAATACGCGGAGCAATTGGAGGGGGATCTTGCTGAAATGCAGCAAGAGTACACGACCAAACTACAAAACGCTCAAGCAAACCAAAATACTTGGACACAATTACGTCTTCAAAAGGAAGGTGAGGAATTGCAAGCGATGGAGCAACGCATGATGGCGTTCAATCAGAGTGCGCAGCAAGAATTGCAGCGCAAGCAGATGGATTTGATGCTTCCAATTATTGAGAAGGCTCAAAACGCAGTAAACAAGGTGGCAAA
>DMQR01000098.1 GCA_003455605.1 Cryomorphaceae bacterium
CCCATGACTTTCTAGGGTCAATTCTCCTGCATCCTCACCAGCAATAACTTCACCGCCGCCGAAGGCGAAATAGCCGTTTACTTGGTCTTCGCCAAGGGTTCTAGAGATCGTCACAGTGTTGGCCACAGTATCAGAAGTCAAGCTCATTTCACCGCCGTAAGCGCCGTTCCATAAAGCAGGATGGTTGTGCTTTAGTTCAAAAAGTGAAGCATAGAAAAGAGCATGGTCGGTATTCGCGGACCAATTCACACCAACAGTATCCTTGCTAAAGAATGGGAACCTGAAATCGATTCCGGCTTCTTGTCCGGTGTACAACAGTGGGAAACTCTGATCCATCATGAAGGCAAGCGCAAAGAAGGCGCGAGCATCGTCGCCCATGCGCTCAATAGCACTTCCCTGCCAGCTGTTTTCGTCGTGGTTGGAGGTGAAGTACAACTTCATTGCATCATCGCTATATACAGTGTCATTTTTAGCAGCATACACCTCAAGATCATAAACGCTCTTGTGGCCTTTGGCGATGTCGTTCATCATGTGGTGTAATTCCCACCCGTAATCTGCATTGAAGGTGCTGAGCAAATGCGGCGCGCTCCATTCAGCGAGGAAGAAAAGAGTTCCGTGCTTCTCGCGCAACATTGGAATAGTACGCTCCCAAAAGGCATAAGGCACCATTCCGGCCATATCACATCGGAATCCGTCGATGCCTGTACTGCTGACCCACCAATCCATTTCTGCTGCCATAGAGTCAATCAGAAGCGGTGCGTCGTAGTTCAAATCTGCCACGTCGGACCATCCCGTTTTACCACCGTCATTTCCGATGGCTTCCATAGGATAGCTGCCGTCCTCATCCCGCGTGTAGAAATCGTCATTCGTTTCTACCCAAGGGTGGTCCCAAGCACTGTGGTTGGCAACCCAATCGAGCAATACGTGCATTCCAAGCGCGTGTGCCTCGTCTACGATGGCTTTGAAGTCTTCCACCGTTCCAAAGGCTGGGTTGACCGCGGTGTAATCCTGAATGGAATAATAGCTGCCGAGCACGCCTTTGCGGTTGCGCTCACCAATAGGTTGGATGGGCATGAACCAAAGGATATCTACGTTCATCTCGGCCAATCGCGGGAGGTGCTCCTTAAAGGCATTCAAAGTTCCTTCCGGGGTGTATTGACGAATGTTGACCTCATAAATGTTAGCATCCTTGGCCCACTCCGGAAGCTTTGTGTCCTCCCAATTTAAGCTGGTTTCTGGTGCCGATTCCGGCACGTTGCAAGCCGCCAAAGTCAAGGCAGCGGCCAATAGGGTAATAATCGATTTATTCACGGTCTAAGATTTCTGTTTGGTAAGTAAAGTCGTCTGCAGGAACAGTAATGTCCCAGTTTTCTAGGTAGTGGTCTTCATTACTGTTGTTAAAGAAGAAGCGCACCTCCTGTTCCATATACTTACGCATAATGATGAGCAGGTGCTTTTCAGGTTGGTAAACGGTTGTTGAACCGTAGTTCAAGGCCATGATTTGTCTTCTGTTTTCATTCAATCGCGCAATGCAATCAAAGAGCTGCTGCTGACGGGGTGAAAAGTCGAACTGCATCATCTTTCTGTTATCTGGGTCGTTCCCGCCGTGAAGGGCAATTTCGTCACCGTAGTATAGAATAGGAATACCTGGAACCACAATGTTGAAGGCGTGCATGACCGCCATCTTTCTATACCCACGCTCATTAGGTTTTGGGATTTCACGGGTCCAACCGGCAAGCTTGCTGTCTTCACTTATGCTGAGGTGTCCAGAGGCCATAGAGGAGAAGCGGGGCTTGTCCTGATTGCCTGAAATATTACCCATCAGATGGTGGTGGCCGTAGTAAGTAAGGCTGCTTTCTAAAGCCTTACGCAGGCGGTCGAAGGTGGCCCCTTCTTGCGTGAAGGCTTCGAATGCGGCATCGTAGAGATTGAAGTTGAATTGGGCATCGACTTTGCCGCTACCGACGTAGCTGGCAATGAGCTCATCCGAGCCGTAGGTTTCCCCAATCTGGTACACATGGTCATCGCTTGCGGCACGAATTTTTTCTGTGAGCAGACGCGTAAAATTCATCGGGATATGCTTGGTTGCATCGTGACGGAAGCCATCGAAATTATATTCTGTGATCCACACCAGGGCACTATCGCTCATAAGCTCTGCTACGGTGTCGTTACGAAGTTCGAGGGTCGGCATGAAGGTATCGAACCAAGTCGTCAAGCGCTCTTCGTCCCAAAGTTGGGTATTCAGTCGTCCGTCTGCGGTGAATTTGTTGGTGGCCCAATTTGGGTGTTTCTGGTACACGGGATGTAACTCATGGACGTGGTTAGCCACATAATCCAGAAGCACGTTTTGCTTTTTCGCATGCGCATCGTCGAGGAACAAATGCAGCTCTTCAGAAGAAGCGAAACGATGGTCCGGTTTAATGTTGCTAATGGGCCAATACCCGTGGTATCCAGAGAACTTACTTACGGGTCCTCCTTGGTTCCATAGGCCCCAAGCATTTTCTGGGTTTTGTGTGATTGGGCTGATCCAAAGCGTGTTGGTATGGAGCGCATCAAAATATCCATCCGTTAATTTTAGGCGCAATCCTTCGACATCTCCTCCTTGGTAGTTGGCACGGGGATGCACGGTCGAGTCCTGAATGGGCTGATCATTACTTGGGTTGCCGTTGTAGAATCGGTCCACCATCGCGAAATACATGATGGAAGTGTGCCAATCTTTACGGTCTAATTCCTTCGTATCAATGACCACCTCGCCAAACTTCAAAGGAATCAACCAATCCCCGCCTTGCTGGCCGTTTCTTGCGGTATATAATCTGATCCAGGCGCGTTCCCATTCCTTGGCATCTGAAGGAATAGTAATGCTTAGCCCATCCTCATCTCGTACAACGTCAATAACGCGGTTATTGAAGAAGGCCAAAACTTCTTGATCTTCAGGGATGCTCGAAAATTGCAGCGAGCCTTCGTGCACGAATTGGAAATCAATGGCGACAGGAGCTTCACCGCGGCCGCCTTCGACGGTCAGGACATTGTTAAAGCTTCCAAACCCATTAGGGACGGTTACTTCGTTCGAAGGATCCAATACTTCTTCGCCGTTTACGACGAGTTTGTACGCATATTCCCCTGGTGCAAGCACTAGCGGCGCTTCAAAAGCGTTGCCGGTCCATTTCAAGATGGTGGCATCGCTGTTCCAGGCGTTAAACACACCTTTGACCTTAACCTCTTCTCTTTCGAAACCAGGAATGCTCAAGGTGATGGCACGCTTAGCGCCTCTAAAGAAGGGCACAAATAGGTCTTCACCGTCCCCGACAATATGCGCGACGTTCAGTTCATGCTCGAGGTTGCCCGTAATGACCTCTCCGTCAAAGTCTAGGCCACTTGGTAACTCGAGGAGGCCGTTTACATAGTCATGAACGACAAAGGCACTCTGTGTACCGTGATGAACGTGCGGCGAAGCCAGGTCCGAGGCCTGCATGCGAAGGGTTCTAGAGGGCTCAATTTTACAGGCAGCGAGTGCTGTACAGATGGAGACTACGGGTAAAAATTTCTTCATGTTCTGTGGGCTAAAAAAGGCGCACGTGACGCCTTTCTAAAATAATATCAAATGATTAAGCAAGTGCTACAGATGCAGTGGTTACTTTTTCGCCTGCGGCTACTTCAAACCACTGTCCGTCGATCGTCAACTTGGCTGGAGCACCACTTAAGTTTTCGATAGTCATGCCTTCGACTGTGAGGTTTGCTTTGAGCGTCGCGCCTCTCCATAGGATAGAGAAGGTGAGGCCCTTCCACTGTGCCGGAAGCTTTGGCGTGAAATGCAACTCCTCGTCGCGAATCTTCATACCGCCGAATCCCTGAACTACTGACATCCAAGTTCCCGCCATCGAGGTGATGTGCAACCCTTCTTGAACCTCGCGGTTGTAATCGTCGATGTCCAAACGCGAGGTGCGCATATACATTTCGTAGGCTTTTTCAGGGTAATCAATCTGCGCTGCAAGAATAGCGTGCACACAAGGGCTCAACGAGCTCTCATGAACGGTCTTCGGCTCATAGAAGTCGAAGTTGCGCTTTACTTCTTCTTGCTCGTATAAGTGGTTCAAGAAGTAGTAGCCCTGCAACACATCCGCTTGCTTGATGAAGACAGAACGCAAGATACGGTCCCAGCTCCAGTGCTGGTTGATTGGGCGCTCGTCCAAGCTGAGGTCGTCGGCAGTGAGCTGCTCCTTGTCTAAAAAGCCGTCCTGCTGCAATACCACACCCAATTTCTCGCTCTTTGGATAGTACATCTTCGCCATGATATCACTCCATTTAACGAACTCAGTCTCCGCGTTGAGGGCAGTCTTGTTGGCGATAGCGCTTAGCGCATCCGTAGCATTTTCTTTTAACCAATTGTAGGCTTCCATAGTCCACTCCAAGGTCCACGCCGCCATGCGGTTGGTGTACCAGTTGTTGTTGATGTTGTTCTCGTACTCGTTCGGCCCAGTCACACCTAACATCACATAGGCTTGTTTTTCTCCGGACCAATTCACACGTTGCGACCAGAATCGGCTAATACCTAGAAGGACTTCAAATCCTCCTTCGGCCAAATAGCCCCAATCTTGTGTGTGACGTATGTAATCGAACACGCCGTATGCGATGGCTGCATTGCGGTGGATTTCCTCGAAAGTGATCTCCCACTCGTTGTGACATTCATCACCGTTCATCGTTACCATTGGGTACAATGCTGCGCCGTTGGCAAACCCTAGCTTGACTGCATTTTCAATGGCCTTGTCGAGCTGTTTGTAACGGTACAAACACAAGTTCTTCGCTACCTCCGGTTTCGCGGTTGCGAGGTAGAAAGGCAAGCAGTAGGCTTCGGTATCCCAGTAGGTAGAACCGCCGTATTTCTCGCCAGTGAATCCTTTCGGACCTATGTTTAATCTATCGTCCACACCCGTGAATGTCTGGTTCATATGGAAGATGTTGAAGCGGATCCCTTGCTGTGCTTCCGCGTCGCCGTCAATCTCAATATCGGAGGTTTCCCATTTGTTGTGCCAAGCGGCTACGTGCTCATTGCGCAATGTTTCATAGCCTTGTTCTGCCGCTGCTACAGCGCTGGCTGCTGCCTTGGCGTCCAAGCTTACCACTTCGTGGTTCATGCTTGATAAAACGGCTGCAAATTTTTCAAGTTTCAAGGTTTGACCTTGAGCTACTTCAAACCAGGCGCACTCACTAACGAACATGTGCTTCGCATCTGAACTCATGCCCCATTTTTGGGGCTTTCCATCCAATGTAATGCTGTTACACATGGCCACTGTTACCTCAAAACCGGTCTTTTTCGTCTTGGCGTGCACATAGCTTGCACCCGCTTCTTGACCTTGAGTAACAGGCTCCCAAAACTTCTCGTTATAGTTGCTATCCTCGTTCTCTACATCGAAATCTAGGTACGAGCAAAACTCAATCTTGCCTGAGAAATTCTTTGGAGTAACGCTGTAGGATATGGTGCCAATTTCGTCTTGGACTATACTTACTAAACGCTCGGCTTCAATAGCTACGATCTTGCCTGAAGCAAGGGTCGCTTCGAAAGTGCGCTTGAGTAATCCGCCTTGCATGTCTAGCTCG
>DMQR01000099.1:0-4454 GCA_003455605.1 Cryomorphaceae bacterium
TCATCATTAAGTTCAGCGCGGAACCGTCCTTGTAAATCCACTAGCGGCACAAAATTTCCAGCTTCATCTTTCACCAAAAGCGGTGGAACCCCTGCATCAGCCGCCACTCTCGCATCGTCCGCACCAAAGGTTGGCGCCGTGTGAACAATACCAGTACCGTCTTCTGTAGTCACGAAATCCCCTGGAATCACTCTGAACGCCTCATCAGCATTCTCTGCGGGAAGGGCATAAGGTAATAATTGCTCGTACGACAAACCGACCAATTCTGTACCGACCACGGTCTTTAGAATTTGGTAAGGAATCTTTTTCGCCCCTGCTTCATAGGCGGCGACATCGCCTTCCACGAATTTTTTATCCATCATCTTGCCCAAAAGTGGAGTCGCAGCAATTATGTTTACCGGCTCATGTGTGTATTGATTGAAGGTTTGGACCAAGCTGTATTCAATCTTTGGTCCGACCGTCAATGCGGTATTTGAAGGCAGGGTCCAAGGCGTGGTGGTCCATGCCAAGAAGTGTACCTCTACCTCGCCAAAAAGTTCTTTGCTTTGCTCGTTTTTTATCATTTTGAACTGCGCCACGACGGTATTGTCTTTAATGTCGCGGTAACAACCCGGCTGATTCAATTCGTGTGAACTCAATCCCGTTCCCGCCTTAGGAGAATATGGCTGGATGGTATAGCCCTTGTAGATCAGTCCTTTCTTATATAATTCCGATAAAAGCCACCAAACGCTTTCCATGTATTTGGGATCATAGGTCACATATGGATTATCCATATCCACCCAATAGCCCATCTGGTCAGTCAAATTTTTCCAGATTCCGGTGTAGCGCATCACGGCATTTTTACATGCCTCGTTGTATTCTTCAATCGTGATGCTTTTGCCGATATCTTCTTTAGTAATACCCAATTCTTTTTCGACACCCAATTCCACCGGCAACCCATGCGTATCCCAGCCTGCCTTGCGGTTTACTAAGAACTCCTTTTGGGTTTTGTAACGACAGAACACGTCCTTAAGTGAACGTCCCATCACGTGGTGAATACCCGGCAAACCATTGGCGCTTGGAGGACCTTCAAAGAAAATCCAGGGCTCCGCATCCTTGCGTGCCTCCAAGGTTTGTTCGAAAATCTGTTGATCTTTCCACCTTTGCAATACCGCCTTGTGCACTCCGGCGAGGTCTAGATGGGAATATTCGGGAAATATACTCATTTGCTTATTCTACTGTAGCGATACATTTTAGTTCGATCGCAATAGGAGTCGGTAAACTGTTGATTTCAACGGTGGTTCTACACGGTTGATTCTCCTTAAAGTATTCAGCATATAGGCGGTTGAAGGTTTGAAAATCACGCTTCATGTCGACCAGAAAAACCGTAACATCAACCAATTGTGTCCAGCTCGAACCACTAGCTTCAAGGATGCTTTTCACATTTTGGAACACGCTGTGTACTTGGGCCTCGAAATCGAAGGCCTTAAAGTTGCCATTGTGGTCCAGTTCCAATCCAGGAACGCTGCTATCATTGGCATCGCTGCCAGCGTTACGTGGTCCCACACCCGATAAAAAAAGCAGGTTGCCCACCTTTCTTGCGTGCGGGTACAGTCCTACAGGTTTCGGAGCGTTTGTCGTCGAGATTTTAGATTCATCTACCATAACTAGAAGGTTATAAGGCTTCAAAAATAGGGAAAGCCATCCGGAAGGGCGTAATGAATTGAAATCAAGGTGAAAGAAAAGTTAGTGTTATTTGTACACTTAGCAGTAATTATTATATATTTGCCCTGTATGTGAAGATTGGTGGTTCTTTCTTTTCATGCTTCTGTGATAGGTTCTAGGGGCTATTTGGTAGAATTTTCGAGGTGTTACTGAGCCGATTTTTAACACATGAGAATCCTTCCAAATTCCCCTTTTTTATTTCCAAACCTTTCCATTACCCCCATTTATACCCTGCCAAAAACGTTGTTCCTGTGTCATTATGGCTAATTTTTGACCTTTTGGAGGGAATTGGCTCTTTTTTAGCAGTCAGAAAAGACGTCTACAAGGATACCATCTATTATTTTTGTGAACTGTTCATAAGAATACACCAGCCCGATGCTGAACTTCATATCCAAATTTATTGGTGCTAAAAGCGACCGCGACTTGAAAAAATTGCAACCGTACATAGATGCGGTGAATATCCACGCTGAAGAACTTTCAGCCATGAGCAACCACCAGTTGCGCGGAGAAACCGAATCTTTCAAGGCTGCTATTGACGAGGCAACGGCTTCATTGGAATCTGAGATCGCCGCATTACGCGAGCAGATCCAACAAACTGAGGATTACGATGCACGCGAACCGTTGTACGAGCAGATTGAGGTATTGGACAAACAAGTTCTGGAAACTGTCGAATCCGTACTTACGGAAATTCACCCTCGTGCTTTCGCCTTGATTCGTGAAACTGCCAAGCGATTCAAAGCAGGTTCGGTGAGTGTACAAGCTTCGGAATTGGACCGAACACTCGCACAAGATCACTACCACATCTCCATTGATGGCAATACGGCCACCTATGCCAATGGTTGGAAGGCCGCAGGTGGTGATATTACTTGGAACATGGAACACTACGACGTACAGCTCATCGGGGGCACGGTATTGCACCAGGGAAAGATTGCGGAAATGGCTACTGGGGAAGGCAAAACCTTAGTGGCCACCTTACCAGTCTATCTCAATGCATTGGCAGGACGAGGTGTACACGTGGTTACCGTGAACGATTATCTCGCCAAGCGTGATAGCGAATGGATGGCGCCTATTTTCAACTTCCATGGATTGACCATCGATTGTATTGATAAGCATCAGCCAAATTCTGATGCACGGCGTGCTGCTTATTTCTGTGATATTACCTACGGGACGAATAATGAATTTGGTTTCGATTACTTGCGTGACAACATGGCACGTCGCGACGAGGATCGCGTGCAATTGCGCGGACACCACTACGCTATTGTGGATGAGGTCGATAGTGTTTTGATTGACGATGCACGTACGCCGCTGATCATTTCAGGACCTACCCCTAAAGGAAATCAACACCAGTTCAATGAACTCAAAGGCTTCGTGGAAGCGTTGATGAGTGCTCAGAAAGTACTGATTCAAAAGGAACTCAATGAAGCCAAGCGGCTTATCGCCGATGGCAATGCAGATGAAGGCGGTGTTAAACTTTTGCGCGCGTATCGCGGGCTTCCAAAATCGAAACCGCTCATTAAATTCCTTTCCCAGGATGGAATGAAATCACTGTTGCAGAAAACTGAAGGCGTGTATTTGCAGGAACAGGGCAAGAAGATGAAACTCATAGATGAGGATCTCTTCTTTACCATTGAAGAAAAGAACAATCAAGTCGAGTTGACCGGTAAGGGCATCGATTTGATATCTAAGAATACTGCGAAGGACTTCTTCGTGATGCCAGATATTACCGCTGAGCTCAGCGCTTTGGAAAAAGGAGAACTACCCGCTGAGGAAAAGGCCAACCAAAAGGATAGTATTTTACGCGACTACAGCGTTAAAAGCGAACGCATTCATACAGTAAACCAACTGCTCAAGGCCTACGCCTTGTTCGAGAAGGATACGGAATACGTTATCATGGACAACAAAGTCAAGATTGTCGATGAGCAGACCGGTCGTATCATGGAGGGACGCCGCTATTCGGATGGTTTACACCAGGCCATTGAAGCAAAAGAGAACGTAAAGATTGAAGCAGCGACGCAAACCTATGCGACTATCACGCTGCAGAACTATTTCCGTATGTACCACAAGTTATCAGGGATGACGGGAACGGCAGAAACAGAAGCGGGAGAATTCTGGGAGATTTACGAATTAGAGGTAGTCGTCATTCCGACTAACAGACCTATTGCTCGTGACGACCGCGAAGATTATGTCTATAAAACCGCCCGTGAGAAATTCAATGCGGTGATCGATGAAGTGGTGTCCATGCGCGAGGCAGGTCGCCCTGTATTGGTCGGTACCACTTCGGTAGATATTTCTGAATTATTGAGCCGTGCATTGAAAATGCGTAAGGTGCCACACCAAGTTTTGAACGCGAAACGCCACCAGGCTGAGGCAGAGATTGTTGCCGAAGCAGGTAAACCAGGAATGGTAACCATCGCGACAAACATGGCGGGTCGTGGTACAGATATCAAGTTAACCGACGAGAGTAAAGCCGCAGGTGGTTTAGCCATAGTCGGCACCGAACGTCATGATAGCCGTCGTGTGGATCGCCAGTTGCGCGGTCGTGCTGGTCGTCAAGGAGATGTAGGTTCTTCACAGTTCTTTGTTTCTTTAGAGGACAAGCTCATGCGCTTGTTCAACTCTGAGCGTATTTCAGGGTTGATGGACAGATTAGGTTTGGAAGAAGGTGAGGTAATACAGCACAGTCTAGTGACCAAATCTATCGAACGAGCCCAGAAAAAAGTGGAGGAGAACAACTTCGGAACGCGTAAGCG
>DMQR01000099.1:4875-7553 GCA_003455605.1 Cryomorphaceae bacterium
ATCATCAACATGGTGTACGATACTCTTGGCGATCTTGTAGAGGCGTACCAGCCATCAAAGGATTGGGGTGGATTTAGATTGGATTTCTTCCGCACCTTCGCCTTTGAACCTGAGATGGACGCCGAGCACTTTGCAAACGAAGATTTTGATGCAGTATGTAACAATTTATTCCATCAAGCGACCCAATTCTACAAGGAAAAAGGCCAGCGCATAGCAACAGCTGCATTACCGGTATTCCGTCAAGTACACAATGATAAAAACAACAAGTTCGACAAGATCTTGGTGCCCATTACCGACGGTAAGAAGACCTTGCAGGTAACATCTGTATTACAAGAAGTCATCGACAAAGAAGGACAATCCCTCATCACAGATATCGAAAAAGGTATTTCCATAGCCATTATCGATGACGAGTGGAAAGAGCACTTGCGGGCGATGGACGACCTTCGTCAGAGCGTTCAGGGAGCCGTTTATGAACAAAAGGATCCGCTGCTCATTTACAAGTTCGAATCTTTTGAGTTATTCAAGTCTTTGGTGGCACGAATCAACCAAGAAATTGTTGGGTTCTTATACCGTGGTGGATTGCCCGCTTCTGACCCTGGCCAAATGCGCCAGGCTCCCGCAGCGCCAGTGAAGCAACCTAAATTACAAGAAAGCCACCCTAGTTTGGATGCGCCAGTGGAGGCAGAGACCGCAAGTACTCGTGGTGCAGCGCCGACTGCACCGAGACCTGTAAAAATGGCTCCTGTGGTAAAGGAAGGAAAAACTTACGGCCGCAATGATGTGGTAACGGTTCGCAACATGCAGACCGGTGAGGTAAAGAATATCAAATACAAAAAAGCCCTCCCGTTGCTTGCGCAAGGTTGGGTCATTGAAGACTAAGGCATGTTCTGGAACATGATCACACGGTTGTTATTGCGTAATCGTATCGCTTGGTTGCTGACCATTGGCTTGGTGACGGCATTCATGGCCTATCAAGGCACCTCTGTGGAGATGGATTATGAATTTGCCAAATTGATGCCAGATTCGGACTCCGTTTCGCTAGAGTACGACCAATTAGTGGAGGAGTTCGGTCAAGTATCCAACACCATCGTTATTGCCATGGAAGATCCCGACTTTTTCAAGCGAGACCATTTAGAGCAGTGGACGGGTTTGATGTCCGATCTTAGGAAAATCGATGGTGTTGAGTTTGTCCAGAGCTTGACGGAGGCCTACGGCTTGGTGGTGGATAGTATCACTGAGAAATTGGCCCCAGATACCTTATTCAAGGCACTTCCAGCCAATGGCGAAGAGGAAATTGCCCTCGAAGCTAGAGTGAAGAGCTGGCCGTTTTACAAGGGTGGATTATACCAAGGCGATACCTATATGGCCGTAGTTCGAATCGATGAAGCTAGACTCTATAACAAGCAGATCGTACCTATAGTCGAGGGGGCTATGGATGTTATTTTTGCTTGGGAAGAAACTTCAGGTCGCGACCTTCATATGTCGGGTCTTCCTTGGTTGCGCATCGCCAATGCCAGCAAGCTGGAAGTAGAGATATATAAGACGGTAGCTTTAACCTTATTGGTGACAGTGATCATTTTCTTCCTTTTCCTGAAGAGTTTCCGTGCTACAGCAATAAGTTTGTTAATCGTGATGCTTGGTGCCGTTTGGGGATTTGGGATTATGGGCTTGTTTGGATTCAACATTACCCTGCTGTCTTCCTTAGTACCGCCTCTCATTATTGTTATAGGGGTACCTAATTGTATCTACCTTATCAACAAATACCATCAGGAGTACAAGAAGCACGGTAAGCAAATAAAAGCCATCCAACGCGTTGTTTCCAAGGTGGGATACATTGCCTTTATTACCAATACGACTACCGCACTTGGCTTTGGGGCCTTCACCTTGACAAGTAGCGAGAATTTGGTCGATTTTGGGGTCATAAGTTCGCTTAGCATTATGGGCGTCTTTCTATTATCTATCATTTTGGTGCCCATCATCTATAGTTACGTAAGCCCACCAAAAGAGCGCCATCTCAATCACTTTGATGTGGGCTGGTTGGTGAACTTCTTGGATTTCTTAGATAACGCAGTAGAAAACCATCGCAAGAAGGTATACCTCATTACTTCTATTGCAGTTATTACTGCGGTCTATGGAATGTCAAAGATTGAAACTGCCGGAAACATCACGGCCGATTTCAATAAAAACAACCCCATATACAAAGATGTGAAGTACTTTGAACGCAAATTCGGAGGTGTCGTTCCAATGGATATTGTTATTGATACTAAGCGTGAAGGAGGAATGGAGCGTTTGACTAATCTTCGTCGTGTCGAACAACTTCAGGATAGCCTTGAGTTAATGCCTGAGCTGAGTCGACCTTTGAGCATTGTTGATTTTGTGAAGTTTGCGAAGCAAGGAGTCTTGTTTGGCAATCCCGATATGTATTCATTACCTTCGAGATCTGAGCAGCAATGGTTGCTCACCTATTTGCCCCGTGGATTAAAAGATGAAACGGGATTAGCTAAATCACTAGTGACTGCCAACGGCCAGAAAGCAAGAATCTCTGTTCAGATGGCAGATTTAACCACTCCACAGATGAGGGTTCTGACGGATAAGGTGAAAATATTGGTTGATGAGGTCTTCCCAGGAGAGAACTATGAGGTAAGTATTACAGGTGCTTCGATTAAATTCATCCGATC
>DMQR01000111.1 GCA_003455605.1 Cryomorphaceae bacterium
ACCTAACCTGTAATTCGATTTAGTGCTGGACATGATGCCTCCTATGAAGGCCGTTGGGTCCTGGCCGGCCTCCGTGAGGATGTGGGTGAGTAAGGCCGAGGTGCTTGTTTTTCCGTGTGTACCTGCCACCGCCAAACAACGCTTTTCGTTGGTAATGCTTGCTAAAGCTTGGGCGCGTTTGATGGGGGCAAAAGTGGCAAAGAAGGACATCCAGGTATTGGATTCTGGGATCGCAGGTGTATATACTACCGTGGTATCTTTAGGTGTCCAGCCTGGGTAGCTATCGATGTTTTCATCATAGGTAATGATGGCGCCCTCGGATTCCAACAAGGCGGTCAGTTCCGTGGGTACCTTATCATAGCCGAAAACGCGTTTACCTTGAAGCAAGCAATGGCGTGCTAGGGCACTCATGCCAATGCCTCCAATGCCAATGAAGACCATATGTGAGTTCAAGGTCATGATTTCATCAATACTTCGATGTGGTCCACAATATCTTCCGTAGCGTGTGGTAGTGCTAATTTTTTGATGTTTTCACCCATACTGTCGCGGTGCACTTTGTTTATTGCCAATTCTGCTAATTCTATTTCAAATCGCTGTGTTAATTCTCTTTCATGGATCAAGACTGCCGCACCTTTGTCGCTCAATGCACGGGCGTTATGCGTCTGATGATCTTCCGCTACATTTGGGCTAGGGATCAGCACGCTGGCCTTTCCCACCAAGCACAACTCGCTCAAGGTTCCAGCTCCGGCACGGCTCACAATCGTATCAGCTGCTGCGTAGGCCGTGGCCATATCATCTATGAACGCCTGAATATGGGTTTGTGATGTGGCCATCGCTGCGTATTCATCTTCATACAGTTTACCACACTGCCAAAGGATTTGCCAACCCTGTACGTTGAGTGTCGCCATGCTGGCCGCCATTTGGTCGTTAATGGCGCGTGCCCCGAGGCTGCCGCCCAAAACTAAAAGCACCTTTTTACTGGCGTCGAAACCAAGGGCTTTTTTGCTTTCGAAAGCGTCCGGAAGTCGATCGACGAAGGCCTTGCGAATGGGATTTCCTGTCAAGCGGACTTTACCCGCAGGGAAGAAGCGCTCTGCATTTTTGTAGGCTGTACATACTAATGATGCTTTCGTACCCAGACGAATATTGGTGATCCCGGCATAGGAATTCTGCTCCTGTATTAAGGTTGGAATGCCCATGCGTTGTGCTATGAATAAAGCGGGTCCACTGGCATATCCGCCGGTGCCTATGACCACACTAGGCTTGAGTTTTCTTATGATAGATTGGCAGCGCCATAAGGCATAAATGAGCTTGAATGGTACATTCCAACTCTTCCAAGGTTTTTTTCTATTGATTCCCGCAATAGGCACCCCAAGGATTGGGAAGCCGGCAGTAGGGACTCGGTCCATTTCCATTTTACCGCTGGCACCAATGAATTGGATTTTTGCCTCAGGATAGCGCTGCTGTAATTCCAAGGCAATGCTCAATGCTGGGAAGATATGCCCCCCAGTTCCGCCGCCGCTTATAATGAAGGTCTTACTCATGCATTCAAGGGAGTTATGGGTTGATTTTCTTCCAATTCTTGGGCGTTCTCACCTACAATTCTTTCTACGTCGGTATGACTCACACTCAAGATGATGCCCAGGGCGATACAGGTCATCCAAATCGAAGAACTGCCAGCGCTCAAAAACGGTAAGGTCTGGCCAGTTACCGGCATCAAATTCGTCGCGACACTCATGTTGACCAGTGTCTGAAGTATAATGCCCGAGGCTGCAGCAAGGACGAGCAGTGTCCCAAATTTGGTATGTGCTTTCCTAGCAATGCGCACCATCCTTCGGAATAGTGCGGCGTAGATCAATATGATGGCACTTGCGCCAAAGAGGCCATATTCCTCGGTGATGATGGCGAATACGAAATCGCTATTACTTTGCGGAAGGAAGTTTTTTTGCACGCTTTTCCCTGGACCTTTACCAAAAACTTGTCCTTCCGCAATGGCCATCTTGGCCAAATCTGTTTGGTACGATGCATCATCATCCACATCGTCACTCACGAAGTTCACAATACGGGCTTCCCATGTGCTTACGCGGTTGGAAATATTGGGGAAGGCCAGCACGATGAGGATGAAGAGGGTCAATCCCGCGACAGCAATGCCCATGATCTTGACCAAATTTTTCAGTGGCGCTCCGGCCACAAACATCAGGGTGAAGGCCATCAAGAATATAATCGCTGTAGTTGAGAAGTCAGCAGGCAGTATAAAGATTAATGTAATGGCGATGGCTCCCAGCGGCCAATATAAGTTTTTGAAGGGTTCTAAATCACGCGGCTTTGAGAACCATCTGGCCAACCAAACGAGCAACGCCAACGAAGCAAAAGAGGAAGTTTGGAATGTAAAGCCGAGGACGGGTATGCGTACCCAGCGGGAGGCATTGGCCCCACCCATCTCTGTGCCTTGCGCTAAGGTCACAATGAGCATGAGAATAGCAAAGGGGAGGATGGCTACAGAAAGTTTGCCTATGATTCTATAGTTTAATCGGTGTACGGCATACATTAAGACGCCGCCTAGCACGAGGTGGATCAAATGTTTGGTCAAGAATTTGAACGTATTGCCCCCGCCAAATTTGTACGCAAGCGAACTGCTCGCACTGTAAATAGGCAAGAAACTGATCACCATCAATAGGAGTATTAGACCCCACAGAAAGTGGTCACCTTTGAGATATTTCTGCAAAACGCTCAACGCTACTGGTAGATTATAGGTTTCGGATGGCGTTCTTGAATTGGCGACCGCGGTCCTCGTAGTTTTCGAATAAATCGAAAGATGCACAGCAAGGACTCAATAAGACTACATCGCCTTTTTCCGCCAAGCGCGAAGCCTTGCGTACTGCTTTTTCCATGGAATCTGTATCTACGACTTCAACCGCGCCCTGGAAAGATTCGATGATTTTGCTGTTGTCGGCACCAAGAGCAACAATGGCTTTCACTTTATTTTGTATCAAAGACATTAACTCGTTGTAGTCATTTCCTTTATCTACGCCACCGACAATCCACACGACTGGCTGGCTCTGGCATTCCAGCGCGTAGTAAGTAGCGTTAACATTGGTCGCCTTACTATCGTTGATGTATTCAACCCCACTGATATTTAGAACGCTTTCCAAGCGGTGCTCAAGGGCGTCGAATGAAGCTAGTTTCGTGCGAATGGTTTCCTTGCGGATGTTCATTAAAGTGCTGCCAAGTCCTGCAGCCATGCTGTTGTAGATGTTGTGCTTGCCCTGAAGGGCCAATTCTT
Organism: Cryomorphaceae bacterium; assembly: GCA_003455605.1. GTDB lineage: Bacteria > Bacteroidota > Bacteroidia > Flavobacteriales > Schleiferiaceae > UBA10364. The sequence continues at coordinate 3,284 of DMQR01000111.1, forward strand.
CAATTGTCATTACTTCGTTGTTTATAGTTATTTCGATGGTTTTATTCAATGCTTTTGCTTTGCGGAATTCACTCCCGTTTT
>DMQR01000045.1 GCA_003455605.1 Cryomorphaceae bacterium
GAACAACCGTAAGAATTTGGCAGGAATGGCCGAGGTTTTAGGGATAAAGGACCAATTCATTTCTTTTACCATTGCCATCGATAAACTCGATAAATTAGGCCCGCAAGGTGTGCTTGACGAAATGACAAATCAGGGGATTAGCAGTGAGGCAGTGACCCGTTTTGGGCTGTGGCTCGAAGCGGGGGTGACCCTAGATGCGCTCAAGGAAGTCTTGGCGGAATCTGAAGAAGGTCAGCTCGGATTGGAAGAATTGCAATTTATTTTAACTAACTCAAAATCAAGAACTCAATCGTCTAAGATTAAATTTGATTTTACCTTGGCGCGTGGCTTGAATTACTATACAGGAACCATCTTCGAGGTTGCTGCGGAAGGAGTGGCCATGGGCAGTGTAGGCGGCGGCGGCCGTTATGCAGATTTAACGAGCATCTTTGGAATGGAGAATACCTCAGGGGTGGGCATCAGCTTTGGTTTAGACCGTATTTATTTGTGTCTGGAGGAATTGCGTTTGTTCCCGACTGAAGTGAGTGTACGTCCCGCAATCCTATTTGCAAATTTCGGGGAGGCAGAAGCGGCCTCGGCCTATCAATGGATTACTAATTTGGTCGGCCAAGGCGTGCGTGCTGAGCTTTACCCAGATTCGGCTAAGCTCAAGAAGCAGTTTGATTTTGCCGATAAAAAGGGCATCGTTTATATGGCAATGGTGGGTACGAACGAAATGGGTGCGACCGCTATTCCAGTTAAGAATCTCAGCACGGGCGAGCAAGAAGCGATGACCTTGGAGCAGCTTGTTTCCCTGCTAGGCTAGTCCAGCAATTTTTTCCCAAAGTTTTGGATTATTGTGCTCTGGTTTCATCAGAACGCTGCGTAAGGCGACGAGTTCGTCTTGATCCCAATCTAAAGGCCATAGGCATTGTGCTGGGGCCAATTTAAATAGTGCCAAATGTACCCCTGCCCTGGCCTGCTCCTCAAAAAACGCTCGGTTCTTCGCGCTAATTTCCGAGGCCTTCACCCCATTTTTGCTGAACACACATATATCCAGTGCGGGATCCATCACCCAATATCCTTCGTCCTTTAATAATTGGGTCAAGCCGTGCGCGGCGGCGAGGCTTTGCTCCAAGCGCTGAGCGAACTCACCACCTTTGTCCAAAGGGAATTTCTGCAACGTGGCCCACAGCGCCGCCGCTGCAGCACCCGGTCTGGAACATTCCAAGGTAATCTCACCCAAATGGAGCTGGTCCGAGGTGAAATACGTATACGGGCTGTCGTGCTTGTAGAACTTACCCTCTTTCGGGTTCTTGAACAAAACCGCACCACAACCATAGGGCTGTAGCCCGTGCTTGTGTGGATCGATGACGACCGAATCTGCCCGACCCAAAGCTGCAAAAGCTGCTTCATTAAGGGCTTCATTTAAATTACAGAGCTTGTAATACCCTCCGTAGGCGGCATCGGCATGGACGCGGGCGCCATAGACTCCGGCCAGCTCTAGAATATTATGCAACGGGTCAACGGCGCCCATTCCCGTCGTTCCCATTGTAGCGACGATTGTGGCTGTACGGCCTGCGGCCGCGAGTATCTTCAATGCTTGCTCGAGCTGGCCGAGATCCATACAGCCATATTCGTCGGCGCCGATGGCGCCGAATTCCATCCCCAACACCTCACTCATGCGCTGATGCGTGTAGTGACTTTGGGCGGAGGCGAGGACCTTAGTAGTCGATTGGTTTTGGCGGGCGACCCAGAGCGCCTCGAGGTTTGCGACGGTGCCGCCGGAGGTGAGGTGGCCCAAGGGTTGATCGTACCCGATCATCGTTCCAAGGGCTTGTATACACTCTAGTTCGAGGGCGGAAGTTGATATACCGCCGTCTAATGCGTGGTTGTTTGGATTGATGAAACTTGTCATCCAGTGCGCCGCCTGGGCCAAATGGTGCGGTGGTTTGATCATCTGACCTGCATATTCAGGTGCCGCATAGGGATAGTTGTTCTGCAGCTTCTGCGCCAAGGTGTCCAAGATTTCCCTGTCGCGGGTATCGAGATTTAACGGGTCAAATTTTAATGTGGTTAGAAAGTTCCAATCCATGGTTGGAAATTACATCAATCTAGCCAAGTATTGACATATTCCCTTTGTGGATCGTAGCGCTCCACTTGGAAGTCAGTATTGAACTTTCGGAATGGACGAGGGTCATTGCCAACACCGGCGATGTAGAGCCAATTCCCGTAATTCGAAGCGGGGTCATGATCGACCAACATGGCCTCAAACCATGCGGCTCCATAGCGCCAGTCCAGGTGCAGGTCGTGGACCAAATAGGAGGCCACATTTTGGCGACCTCTATTACTCATAAAGCCTGTCGCAGCAAGTTCTCTCATGTTCGCATCTACCAATGGATCTCCTGTGGTACCATTTTTCCACATCTCGAAATGCTTGTTACGGAAGTTCTTCTTTGGCTTAGCCGGTTGCAGCCCGCCCTGCAAGAATAAATCTCGTCCATACTTGCGCGCTACCCATTGGAAATACTCGCGCCACAGAAGCTCGAAGTACAGCCAATAGGTACTTTCGTTTGAGGTAACTTGGTGTTCGAATCGCTTTATTTCGGTATAGATTTCTCTAGCGGAAAAACAGCCCAAGGCCAAGAATGCTGAGAACTTTGAACTGAAATCCGCTCCAAGCATACCGTTGCGAGTTTCTTTATAAGTAGTAATGTGTTCGGTATCCCAGAGGTAGTAGTCTAACCTATCCCAGGCTGCAATTACCCCGCCATGAAATGGATGGGCACTGCGCTCGTCCAAAGAAGCATTGGTCGTTGGTGTCCTTGGTTTGGTTTGCACTGGACTAGAAGTCAGGTTTGGTTCGGGCAGAACCGCTGCCGGCTGCGTATATTTTTCCAATTTCTTGCGAAACTGGGTGAAGGATTGGGGTAAATCTGCCAATTCAAAAGGCAACTGGTGCTGCTCAAAAAGCGTACGTTCCTCTAACCAATAAATTTCAATATTTCGCTCAACAGCCCACTGATTTATGGCGAATTCTTCTATTTGCTCGTTATACGCCGGCTCCGTCGGACCGATAATAGCATCCACCTCATACATGGCGGCCAGCGCGCATATGCGCTCCACGATGGTACCCTCGTTCTCGTCCACC
>DMQR01000213.1 GCA_003455605.1 Cryomorphaceae bacterium
GGTTCAACAAGGCTTTAAAGCCTTTAATCATATCGGTGTTCGACGGTTGCGCATTTTTAGCGCGGATTTCACTAAGCTTTTCGAGTAGATTAACTCCCATTGTTTTTACCTTAAAATGTTATAGGAACTAATTCAGTGGCGGATGTATATAACAAATGTCGGTACTGTAAGGTTTAAAGTCAATTGGTTTATTAAAAACTTGACAAGGGGGGTGTCGAAATCGTACCTTTGCACTTTTCTTAATTATAAATTTCAAAGCCCGTAAGCTATGAAAATGAAACTCTCTCACTTTAGCTATGAGCTGCCTAAGGACCTCATCGCTCAAGAACCCACCATACATCGCGACGATAGCCGTTTAATGATATTGCACAAGGATACCGGCGAAATCGAGCACAAACAATTCAACGAAGTCATCGATTATTTCGAGGACGGCGATGTGATGGTGATGAACAACACCAAAGTTTTTCCTGCACGCATGTGGGGGAACAAAGAGAAGACCGGTGCGCGTATCGAGGTGTTCTTACTGCGTGAACTAAATGCTGAGAGTAGGTTGTGGGATGTCTTAGTGGATCCTGCACGTAAGATCAGAATAGGGAATAAATTGTACTTTGGCGAGGACGATTCGTTGGTTGCTGAGGTTATTGATAATACTACTTCACGCGGTCGTACCTTGCGCTTCTTGTTTGACGGTTCGTATGAAGAATTCCGTTCAAAGCTCACGGAGATGGGAGAAACGCCACTCCCGAAATACATCAACCGCGAGCCTACTGAGGAAGATGCGGAGCGTTACCAAACCATTTTCGCGAAAGAAGAAGGTGCCGTGGCTGCTCCAGTGGCGGGATTACATTTCTCGAAGCAGTTACTAAAGCGTTTGGAGATCAAGGGTGTACAGCTGCCAGAATTAACACACCATGTAGGACTAGGAACTTTCCGTCCGGTGGAGGTAGAGGATTTGAGCAAGCATAAGATGGACAGCGAGCAATACTTCTTGCCGCAATCTACTGCTGATGTAGTGAACGATGCATTGGTCAATAAGCGCCGTGTATGTGCTGTAGGTACCACAACCGTTCGCACATTGGAGAGCTCATTGACCACGGGAGGTCGTGTTACAGGAAATACAGGATGGACTAATAAATTCATCTTTCCTCCTTATGAGATTCAGATTCCAGATTCAATGATCACGAATTTCCACCCTCCAGGTTCCACATTGTTGATGATGAACAGTGCGATGGTGGGTCATGAATTGGCAATGCATGCCATAAATGAAGCAATCAAAGAGAAGTACCGCTTTCTGGCTTTCGGTGATGCAATGCTGATCATATAATCCTTAAGACAGCGAATGGACAGCCCCGTAGCCTTGGTTGTGGGGATTTTTAGAGCAGTTTTGCCATTGCCTCGAGATACTGTTCTGCGATACGGGACCAATTAAAATAATCCTTAACCCGTGCCTTCGCGATTTCAGCTTGTTCTGCCCTTACCGCTGCTGTCGGACGCTGCCCCAATAATTCCTTCAAGCCTTCTTCATCCGACCACAAGGCGCCCAGTCCTCCCAAAACACTCGCATTGAAAGGATTGTCATGTGCCAAGATCATGCTGCCACATCCCATCGCTTCGAGCAACGCGGGATTGGTACCGCCTACACTGTGTCCGTGCAGGTAAAACACGGCTTGAGTACGCAGGGCATTCAAGACTGTTTTATCATAAATAGTTCCGGGGAAATGAAGGTTCTTCGCGTTGAAAATTTTGCGCAGCCTCTGCCCGTACCTTGTGCTATAATCTCCAATTGTCACTAATATTTCCCCGCTTTCTTCTGCTGCCGCAAGAATCTCCCACACGTGATTATCTGGCTGCACCCGGCCAATATGAATGTGGAAGTTGTCTGTCGGAAGGCCGGCTTGTTCGAGAATTTGAACCGCACTTTCATGTTTATCTACTACGTGGCTGCCGTAGGTAATGGTTTGGGTAGACGTGTTGTATTTGGCCAAATACCGGGCGATCTCAGGGTTGTCAGCAACTAAAAGTTGTGAACGTTTGGCCGCTCTGCGCTCGGACCATTTCAAGAATACCGAAAGCAATCCCTTGTATTTAGCCCTTTGGTGTTCCATGCCGTCCATGTTGGTTATGGTTTTTTTCTTCGGCCAGAGGAAGGACCAGCTGCCAGAAGTAGTGTAGCCTAGTTGTAAATAAATGTCAAAACCTTCCCTTCGTGCGTCCAGGATGCAGAGTAGGTCGTAGATGAATTGGCCCGCGAGCCCTAAGGTGCGTTCTGGGTTGAAAATGTGCTTGATGCGCACGCCCTCTAACTCTTCCACTTTGTCCGGATGGTCGCTGGTAGTGTAGACAACGACTTCATGGCCTGCCTTCACCCATAGTGGAGAGACTTGGGCAGCCATCTCTTCGAAGCCGCCGTAGCGGTTGGGAATTCCTCTTGATCCTAGAACAGCAATCTTCACAAGTTAAAAGTAGGATAATTCTTTGGGTCCAATTAATTTATTAGAAACCCCTTTTCAAAATTTAAACTCCATAGAAAAACAATCTTTTTATGAGACGACCCGATATTGGTCAACGGCCAAACTAATGAGCTGCATCCTCAAACATGCCTTGCATTGGAATGCTACCGCCATCATAGTGACCCACAATCATCCCAGCGGGTACTTGGTTCTTAGTCAAAATGATAAACGCGTGAGGCGAAAGTTGAGTGCCGCGGTAGATTCTTTAGATATCAATCTCTTGGACCACCTAATTGTGGCGCGTAGTGGCTACTTTAGCTTTTCAGATCAAGGATTGTTATAATGGGAGTAGTAGCGTATGCCCGACGTTGGTATTCGTTTTTGGGAAAGTATGATCATTGGCGGTATTTATTCGCTGAATGGAACAAGCGCTTGTACCTTAATTCCTACCTAAAGCACTGTAGCGATTCGGATAAGGAACGTTCCATTCACCACGGCACGCGATGGCTCATTCACAGTATCAATAGAGGGGTAGATCGCGGATCGGGCACCTATTACCACCACAGCGGTTGGACCTCGGCCTATCCCGAGACCACAGGGTATATTATTGATACGCTGCTGCGCTACAGTACTGAATCAAATTTTCCTTGGGTCCGTGAGGCTCGTTCCGCTGCACAGGAAGCGGGTCAATGGTTGCTGAGCATCCAACACGAAGATGGAGGATGGCCCGGCGGGTATGTTCATCAGCAGCGCCCTTCAGTGGTCTTTAATACAGGACAAATTTTGCGAGGGTTATTGCCACTCTACCGCACCACAGGAAATCGCGCTTATGCGCAGGCTGCGAAACGCGCCATTGATTGGATCTGGGGCCAATTAGACGATCAAGGCCAGTTTTCCAACAATGATTTCATGGGTGCCGTTCGGGTTTACGGTACTTATGTCGTTGCACCCATTTTGGAATGGTTGCCAGAATTTCCCGAAAGCCGTGATATATGGGAAGCCTACAGTCACCGCCATTTGGCGTGGGTATTGACACAACAAAACGAGCACTATTGGTTGGCGAACTGTGATAATACCTTACACAAAAACGATCGCCCCATCATCCATACCATCGCCTACGCACTAGACGGCCTCTTTGATGCTAGTCGAATGTTAGGAGAACAACGTTATGAAGATGCGGCCGTGGGTGGCGCTGAGGTGCTTGCCAAGCGATTCCTTACGGATGGAATCTTACATGGACGTTATGATGCCAAGTGGCAAGGTTCGGAAGCATTCATTCCTGTGGGAGGAGCGCAACTCGCTATTTTGTGGCATAAGATTGGAACGCCTTGGGCTGTGGAGGCACGCGATAAGATGAATACGTTGCTTTCTGTTGTGGCGACCAGTGGGGCACGTGCTTCGATGGACGTGGCGGGAGCCTTGCCGGGTTCTTTCCCTATGTGGGGGAGGTATGAGAGTTTTGGATTGCCGAATTG
>DMQR01000158.1 GCA_003455605.1 Cryomorphaceae bacterium
GTACCATGAGTTAACGAGTTCCCAGCACGAGGCGGCAATGTATTCTGGAGGTATCCCTGACGATGTGATATTTGATGAGGAAGAGGTTGAAGAGTTGTTGCTGGACGGAGCAAACATTCTGGCCATTCGCGTGCACAACGCATCTACCAATTCTTCGGACCTCACTGGCAATTTCTTCCTATCCGCTGGACTGACCTCGGCGCAAAGTCAGTATCAAAACATTCCTGCTTGGTTCAGTCCACCTGTCGTACTGCCGCACGCCAGTTTTAAGTTAGCCACAGGGGAAACCATCATTATCAGCGACACCAACGAAGTCATTTCTGACAGCATCGCCATACCTGAGGGGCTTACCCCTAATCTTAGCCGAGGACGAACACCAGATGGTATGGGAAATTGGTGCTTTTTCAATACCCCAACCCCTAATGGTACGAATAACCAAAGCAATTGTTATTCTAGCATTACCCCTGCGCCGATGATAGACCTGCCATCTGGGTGGTATGCCTCCAGTAACCCTGTGAGTATAACTACCGCAAAGAATGCGACCAGTCATTATACAACAAACGGAGATGAGCCAGATCAAAATGATCCTGTGGTCAATGGTAATATTTATGTGAGTCAAACAAGCGTGCTCAGTGTAAAATCTTTTGGTAACAGCGGCCAGGCTCTCCCGAGCCCCACAATCGACCGCACTTATATAATAGACGAGGACAACTACAACCTGCCAGTAATCTCCATCATCACCGACGAAGACCACCTGTGGGACTGGAATACCGGTATTTATGTCATGGGACCCAATGCAGGTTCTAATTATCCCTATTTCGGGAGTAATTTTTGGGAGCCATGGTCGAAAAAGTCGCGCATGGAGTATTTCGATCGATACCAAAACAAACAATTCGAAGCAGTATTTGACTTAGAAATTCACGGAGGGTGGTCACGCGCAGAGGCTCAAAAATCCTTCCGTATCGACGCCAAGTCAATCTATACAGGCGATGTGGAATATCCCCTAATTGAGCGAAAACCTGAGATTACGAGCTACAATAATTTCAATCTACGCAACGGAGGACAGCACGGTATTTTCGATAGAATCCAAGACGGGGCTATCAGTAGATTAGCTGATGGTACTCACATCGATCGCATGGGCTACCAAGCATGTTTAGTCTATCTGAACGGTGCCTATTGGGGATTATATGGCATCCGTGAAAAGTTCGACGAGCACTACGTGGAAAGTAATCACGGGGTAGATAAGGATGAGGTTCAGTTATTAAATCGGGACGGCGCGCTCATGGGGGATGAGAGCCATTTCACGGAATCGTACAATATCATTACCAATCTTAGCCCTTCTTCATCAAATTTCATGGAAGTGTTCGGTTCCAGATTTGATCTAAAAAATTACATAGATTACTTCGTCTTCGAAACCTACATCCAAAATCGGGATTGGTTGGGTATAGCTTGGCAACTAAATAACGTTAAACTTTGGCGTCAAGATTCTTTGGACTCTAAGTGGCGATATATGCTGTATGACACCGACTTCGGCTTTGGCCTATATGGCGGGAATATTTATGAGAATTATATCAATCTGGCCCGCAATCCTGCCAACCCAAATCAACATTCCGAGATTTTCGACCACGTACTTGATAATACCGAGTTCCGTTGCCAATTTGTCAATCGATACAATGACCTTATCAATACTACCTTCCAAGCAAATAATGTCAACGCGATTATCGACGAGCTGAAAACAGAATTAGCCCCTGCTATACCAGAGCATATTGCAAACTGGAGTAACCTAATGGGCCCCTATTCATATTCCTTTTGGATTAATTCCGTCAACAATATTAAAAACTATAACGGTTCACGGATTTTCACCGCGCGCGAGCATCTCAACCTAAGCTTATCTCTACAAGGGCAAAAATTGGTGGAGCTCGCGGCCTCCCCGGCCAATTCAGGCCACATCAAGGTCAACAGTATTTTCCCAGCGCTCCCTTGGGACGGCATCTATCACGGTGGCTGCCCCATCACTACCCAGGCCATCCCTAGCTTCGGCTACCTATTTTCACACTGGACCTCGGACGATATGAATTACCAGAACGCGCAAGATGCCACCATCCAAGTCGCTCTCTCAAATAACACAACACTTACCGCCCATTTCCAGCCTTGTGAAGAGGTTATCAGCACTAATATTTTCGAGGTTGGCAACCAGCTTCACCCGCAAGTTTCGGAGGAGGTTAATATCTATGACTACGAATGGCGATTGAACGGCGCCCTGGTCTCAAGGGATAGCGTACTATACAATCCTGTAGACGGCGATTATACCTTAACCGTGCGCTTTGATTCGTGTGAAATCAGCTCTGAGGCCTTCGGGATCTCTCGCGACAATTACGAGATGTTATTGTTCCCTAATCCTGCTGTGGATGTGTTGCGGGTCCAATTTGTTTTGGGCGAGCAAGAACCGCTGGAATTGGCCTTGTTCAACACCTTAGGTGAACTCGTTTGGAAAGAATCCCATTCAGATTTCATGGGCCAATTCAATAGCACCATTGACGTGAGCACTTTGGCCA
>DMQR01000214.1:0-3402 GCA_003455605.1 Cryomorphaceae bacterium
TTTTTCTCTTACCCTTTCTTGTTCGAGAGTTATTCTTAGTACGCTGTCCACGCAAAGGCAATCCCAAACGATGACGAATACCACGGTTACATCCGATATCCATCATACGCTTGATATTAAGTTGAACTTCTGAACGTAACTCACCTTCAACGCGGTACTCATCAGCGATAACGCCACGAATGGTAGTCAATTGGTCATCGGTCCAATCTTGAACTTTAATATCTTCACTTACCCCTGCCTTTTCGAGAATCTCCTTTGAACGGCTCAAACCTATTCCGAAGATATATGTCAGGCCAATAACACCACGTTTGGTTCTTGGTAAGTCTACACCTGCAATCCTTGCCATAGTCTTTCTATTCTATTATTGGTTAACCCTGACGTTGCTTAAACCTGGGGTTCTTTTTGTTAATAACATATAAGCGTCCTTTACGGCGAACAATTTTACAATCCGCGCTGCGCTTTTTTACTGATGCTCTTACTTTCATTTCTTTAGTATCTATACGTTATACGAGCCTTAGTCAAATCATAAGGACTCATTTCTAGTTTAACTTTATCTCCTGGTAGAAGCTTGATATAGTGCATTCTCATTTTTCCTGAGATATGTGCTGTAACTACGTGGCCGTTTTCAAGCTCCACACGGAACATGGCATTTGACAATGCTTCCGTTACTGTACCATCCTGTTCTATTGCGCTTTGTTTGGCCATATTAACTAAAAGTACTTTGTGCGTTTCTACCTCTCAACTTACCAGACTTCATGAGTCCATCATAGTGTCTATTCAACAAGTAACTTTCGACTTGCTGTAGTGTATCCAAAATAACACCGACGGTAATTAACAACGACGTACCGCCGTAAAAGTATGCCCATTGAGTATTCAAACCAATAACCATCGCCAATGCAGGAAGAATTGCAACTGCCGCTAGAAACAATGAACCAGGGAATGTGATTCTACTTAACACTGTATCTAAAAACTCGGCAGTTGGAGCTCCTGGCTTAATACCAGGAACAAAACCACCGTTTCTCTTTAGATCATCAGCGATATTATTCGTGTTCACTTGAATCGCTGTATAGAAATATGTAAAAACGATAATCAATACAGCGAATGTAAAGTTGTACCAAAATCCTTGGATGTTTCCAAAAACAGTTATCATCCAGCTCGCACCTTCGCCATCAGCTCCAATACCGGTCAATACAGTAATTGGAATAAACATGATTGCTTGGGCGAAGATGATTGGCATCACACCAGCAGCATTTACCTTTAGCGGCAAATTGTGACGAGCAGTTGGAGTACCTGCCATACGACCACCAGCTGCAACTTGCTTGGCGTATTGTACTGGAATCCGACGAACAGCTTGGGTCAACGCCACACAGAACATCGTGATTACGAACAGAGCAAACAATTCAATGATAAAGGCTACCCAACCAGCACCTTGATTAACCTGAGATGACATCTCTTGGAAGAAGGCCTGAGGAAGCGTAGCAATTATACCTACCATAATAAGTAGTGAGATACCATTACCAATACCTTTATCGGTAATGCGCTCACCCAACCACATTGCGAAAATAGTACCGGTAGTGAGAGTTACCCAAGCTAAAAACCAGAATGTTCCCGGGCTAAGAGTAAGTTCAACACCTTGAGCACTCAAGTTCGCAAGGTATGATGGCGCTTGAACACCAGCAATTAAGATAGTCAAGTAACGTGTAATTTGATTCAACTTACGACGACCGCTTTCACCATCTTTCTGCATTTTTTGAACGGCAGGTACTGCCATCCCCATCAATTGAATAATGATAGAAGCAGAAATGTAAGGCATGATACCCAAGGCCATGACGGAGGCACGAGAAAACGCTCCACCCGTAAAAGCATTAAGTACACCAAGAAGACCCTCAGAAGTTTGTGCCTGAAGCTGGGTCAAACTATCTGGATCTACACCAGGAAGTAGAACCGTCGAACCAATTCTGTATATCAAAAGCAGTCCAAGAGTAGTTAGGATTTTATCCTTTAACTCTTCGATACCCCAAATATTTTTTATGGTCTCTACGAATCTTTTCATTGCGATTATAGTGTCGTAGCTTTCCCGCCTCGAGCTTCAATGGCGGCGATTGCTGATTTACTAAATGCGTGAGCCGTAACAGAAACTTTCGCAGTCAATTCACCACGACCTAGAATCTTAACCAACTCCTTCTTGCTTACCAATCCATTATTCACGAAATCTTCGAGAGTGATGGTAGCTTTTACTTTTTTAGAATCCACAAGAGCTTGGATAGTGTCCAAGTTGATGCTCTTGTATTCAACACGGTTTGGATTCGTGAATCCGAACTTTGGAACACGACGCTGAAGGGGCATTTGACCACCTTCAAAACCGATTTTACGGCTGTAACCAGAACGCGACTGTGCACCCTTGTGACCGCGCGTAGAGGTACCTCCGTGTCCGGAGCCTTCACCCCTACCTACTCGCTTACGGCTGTGGGTAGAACCCTTCGCAGGTTTGAGATTTGATAAATCCATTTTATCTATTGTTATTTAAAGTTCTACAACCTCTACAAGGTGGCTAACCTTGCGCACCATGCCAAGAACTTGAGGAGTTGCCTCAACCTCTACTGATGCATTCATTTTACGCAAGCCCAAGGCATCCATAGTCGCTTTTTGACGAGCTGGACGGTTAATTACGCTACGCTTCTGTGTAATCTTAATTTTCCCCATTGCTCAATATTTAACCGTTGAACACTTTATCCACCGAAATACCACGAGTTTTTGCAACTGCTTTAGCATCACGCATTTTACGAGATGCGTCAAATGTTGCTTTAACTACGTTCTGTGGATTTGAAGATCCTTTACTTTTCGCAAGTACATCATGTACCCCAACACTCTCAAGAACAGCACGCATAGCACCACCGGCGATTACCCCAGTACCACTTGACGCAGGCCTTAAGAAAACACGAGATCCAGCGAACTTACCGTTCTCTTCGTGAGGAATAGTTGACTTTACCAATGGGAAACGGTACAAGTTCTTCTTAGCATCTTCTACAGCCTTAGCAATAGCTTCGCTTACTTCTTTAGATTTTCCTGTTCCGTAACCAGCAGTACCTTTCTCATCACCTACAACAACGATTGCAGAGAAACTGAAAGTACGACCACCCTTATTTACCTTCGTTACGCGGTTTACCGCTACCAAGCGATCTACCAATTCAATACCCGAAGGCTTTACTTTTTGTGCGTTGTGCATTGTATTCGCCATTTTAAAATTTCAGGCCGCCTTCACGAGCGCCTTCAGCTAATTGTTTAACACGTCCGTGGTACAAGTATCCACCACGGTCAAAACAAACTTCAGTGATACCTTTTGCAGCTGCCAATTTTGCTAGGCCTTGACCTACTTGATAGCTCTTATCGCTCTTTGTGCCA
>DMQR01000214.1:3796-4491 GCA_003455605.1 Cryomorphaceae bacterium
TCAATCAATTGAGCATAAATTTCCTTGTTACTTCTGAATACAGATAGACGAGGCTTTTGTGCTGTACCGGTAACTACCTTACGAATTCTTCTACGAATGCGAAGTCTTCTTTCTGCTTTAGTTAATGCCATCTCTTATCTATTGTTTAGCTGCAGATTTACCTGCTTTTCTACGAATTACTTCATCCTTGAATTTCACACCTTTTCCTTTGTACGGTTCAGGTTTACGAAGTGAGCGAATCTTTGCAGTAATGGCACCCAACAGTTGCTTATCGTGAGATGTTAGCGTTACAGTTGGAGCCTTACCTTTTTCCATGGTAGTCTCAACTTTCACTTCACTAGGAATTGAGAATAAAAAGTTATGAGAGTATCCCAAAGACAAGTCTAATAATTGACCTTGATTGCTAGCACGGTAACCAACACCGATCAATTCCAATGTATGTGAAAAGCCTTCGCTTACACCTACCACCATATTATTGATTAATGCACGGTACAATCCATGTTTAGCTTTATGATCTTTGGCTTCAGAAGGACGCTCAACTGTGATGATACCATCTTCCAACTTAGCGGTAATACCGCTTTCCAAAACTTGAGTTAATTCACCCAATTTACCTTTTACAGTAACGCTATCACCATTGATGGCAACTTCTACGCCTGCAGGCACGGCAATTGGAGCTTGACCTATTCTAGACATAT
>DMQR01000089.1 GCA_003455605.1 Cryomorphaceae bacterium
CTCGCCAAAGTAGGCGATGGAAGCGGTATAGTGTTCGGTGAATCCCACAGCATCTAATCGGTCAAAGTTTTTTAACGCCTTCTCCAATACTGTGTGGTCCATCAAGAACTCTTGCTGATTCAAATACCCACTCAAAAACGCCGTTTGACGGTTGTTGCTTTGCACCAATTTTGTGAATTCCTCCGGCGTTTCAATGCCTTTCATGAGCTTCTCGTGCTTTTCATTCATGCGTTTGCTATAGTGGTTGTAATGACTCATACTGCGGGCGATGGGCTCGCGGAGCAGGGTGATCACAATGGCATCAGATTCGATAATTAGGGGGCGCAGCGGGAAGTGACCATAGATGCATTTGATTTTGGTATCGGCCAATGCTTCGGCCAATCTTTGGTCTAGATTTTCATGGGAATAGATGCCTATTCGCTCGTCTTCGCGGTAATTTGACTCCAACAATAATCGCAAGGAAGTCCCTGCGGTCTTTGGGATGTGGATAAAAACGAGTTTCTTTGAATTCGACATTGACCCGAAATTACGTGTTAAAAAATAAAGTACACCCCCCAGTTTTAATTCTAGGTATGCACCGCAGTGGTACGACTATGGTCGCTGATGCACTGAATGATGCGGGGGTATATGCTGGGGCCATCTGCGACCACAATAGGGAGCCACTTTATGCGCTCGACTTGAACGAAAGAATGTTGGAGGCTGCAGGAGGGAATTGGTGGCAGCTGCCCAGTAATGACGGCCTCGAGACTGCCTTGGACCAATTTGAACCAGAACTAGATTCCACGCATTTATACGCTGCGCACCTCAAGGTAAAAAGTAATAAATCTTGGCGCCAAAAGATGCACTATAACGGGCCATGGCTCATTAAAGATCCGAGATTCTGTTTGACCTTGCCGTGGTGGCTGGAACGCTTCCCGAACGCAAAAGTAATCTGGGTGTTGCGCGACGACCAGGCCGTGGTCAGCAGTTTGCTGCGTCGACAGGAGAAAAGCGACGAAGCGCAAAGTGAGCTCGATGCTGCAAAAGCACTTGAGCTACATTACAGTTACAATGCACAGGCCTCTGCGACTTTGAAGGCAATGGGCGTGGATTACCGCGCAGTACGCTACGAAGATTTGGTCTCCTCCGATGAGGCTATGCAGCGTAAAAGTTGGTTTAGTTTATACCAATTCGCGTCTGTAAAACCCGGCCAGCTCCACGGTTTCAAAGCCCGTTACACCAACCAAGCTTCTGCAACAGAAACCACACCAAATCCCGTCCTACCCATCGACGGTCCCTTGGTTAGTGTGGTCGTCCCGAACTATAATCATGCGGCATTTTTGGATGAGAGAATAGGATCAATTTTAAACCAAACCTATACTAATATTGAGGTGCTTTTGATGGATGACTGCTCGCCAGATAACAGCTGTGAAGTGCTTCAGCGGTGGGCGGAAAAAGACGAGCGCATCACTACACTGTTCAACGAAATCAATTCCGGTAGCCCTTTTGCGCAATGGGAAAAAGGAGCGAATTGGGCCCAAGGGAAATACATCTGGATAGCTGAAAGTGACGACTATGCTGCGGAAGATATGCTCGCCCTGCACGTACAAGCTCTCGAATCTAATGACCGCGCTGTCCTCGCCTACAGCCACAGTCGCATTGCGGATGTAAACGGAAAATTTCTTCGCGATTACAAGGAAGATTACGCGTTCATTTTTGGCGATGCCTCCAAATGGTCGCGAGATTTCATCGTTTCCGGTAAGGAAGAGGTGGCCCGTACCATGGTCTTTTCGAACACCATACCCAACGCCAGCGGAGTGTTGATGCGTAAAAGTGCGTTCGATCAGGTTGGGGCGCCCGCAACGACTTGGCGATTAAACGGGGATTGGCTCTTCTATGCCCAATTACTTCAACTCGGCGACCTCATCTTCTTCGCCACCCCTCGTAATTTCTTCCGGTTCCATAATCAAACCCAACGCAGTCGAGCCATCGCGAGCTACGAAGCCTTTGATGAAATTTTGGCCATGTACCAAATCTTCGAGGACCAACAATGGACCACCCCAGAAATTCTTGCTTCTGCCCGCGGCCAAGTAGCCATGTGGTGGGCCGGCAACGTTTTATCCATGCGCTTTACATTCAATATCCTCCGCAACAACCTCCGCCTTTACCGTACCTTACGCCGGCACCGCACCGGCCTTTCGCTATACCTTTTTAAGAGCGCTCTTATTAAAACTACCGGTGGCTTCATCAAAGCCCTCGGTCTAAAAAAACCTGTCAAGCGAATAGCTGCTAAGTTATTCCCTAAAACCTTCTTCCCTTACTAAATGAATATTTCCATCATCATACCGGCCTACAATGCGGGGGCAACGCTTCGCGAAGCGTTAGATTCTGTAAAAGCACAGAACCACGCCCCGCACGAAGTCATTGTGGTGGACGACGGTTCTACTGATGATACGGAGGATATTGCACTCTCCTACGAAAAGTTGCTGCCGCTAGTGCTGGTGCAACAAGTAAATAGAGGTTTGGGCGCGGCGCGCAATGCTGGCATGGACAAGGCGACCGGTGATGCTTGGGCGTTTTTAGATGCGGACGATGTCTGGGGTGCGAATAAATTGGGCATTGCGGTACGCTACATGGAGAAATTCCCATCGGTACAGTGGTTTTATACGCCCATATTTGAGTGGAGTCCCGGCGATGTTTGGGCGAGGATGCGTCAGCGCGCTTGCCCGAAGATTCGAACCGTGGAAGATTTCTTGGTCTTCAATCCCATTGTGCCCAGTACGATGGTGATGCGCTCGACAGTGCCATTTAGATGGGAGGAAGATCGCCGGTTGCAAGAGGACGCTGGCGCATATTTAGAGTTATTCTCGAATGGTGTGATGCCGATGAAGATTCCGCATTGTACGACCAAATACAGATTAGATTTCGGGATGACAGTAGATGCCGAAGGACACGTTGATAAGGTGATGCGAGCCGTGGAGAAGGCTAGGG
>DMQR01000042.1 GCA_003455605.1 Cryomorphaceae bacterium
GCCTCGGGGGCGAGCGACCAAGATTTTAGTTTGTTGCTCGATGCCCATGTAGGCATGGCCTACCGCGAGAACCAAACGGTGATAGGCGAGTCGTTTAATAGCTCGGACGTTAAGGTGGGTATGGGCGCACAATGTACTTGGTGGGTGAGCCAGAGTGCGGGTATTTATTTATGGCCGCAGCTGAGTAAAACTAATGGTGGCCCGAGCGGGTTATGGGAATGGCAATTGATTCTGCCCATTGGCGTGCAGTGGAATTGGTATCAGAAACCATGAAAGAAATAAAGTTCCAAGATATAGGCCGCGTCGGTTATAAGGAGGCGTGGGATTTCCAGACTCTATTATTTGAGGAGACTGTAGCGCAGAAATTGGTTAACCGAAAAACCCCAGAGCAGGCCAAAGAGACCACGGACCATTTGATTTTTGTAGAGCATCCGCCGGTGTTTACCCTTGGGAAGAGTGGGAAGGAGGAACATTTGTTGGTGGACGAGGCGCGCCTGAAAATAGAGGGGATTGAATACTTTCCGGTGAACCGTGGCGGGGACATAACCTACCATGGGCCAGGGCAAATTGTTGGCTACCCCATCTTGGATTTGGACCATTATTTCACGGACATTCATAAATACTTGCGCTATCTTGAAGAGGTTGTAATTTCCACGCTGAGGTTTTATGGCCTGGATTCAGGCCGCTCTGAAGGCGAGACTGGAGTATGGCTGGATGCCGGAACGCCTTTTGCCCGGAAGATTTGTGCCCTAGGTGTGAAGGCCTCACGCTGGACCACTATGCACGGTTTTGCCTTTAATGTAAACATGGATTTGAGCCATTTTACACACATAGTGCCCTGTGGCATTAGAAATAAGGCAGTAACGTCGCTGCACATAGAATTGGGCCGAGAAATCGATTTGAATGAGGTAAAGGACCAATTAAGAAAGAATTTTGAACAACAGTTTGGCTGTACCTTAGTACCGTCAAAACAACCCTACAAACATGAAAACAGCTAAACGCGTCGTCGCCATTGTCGTCGTACTATTTCTGGCCCTCAAGTTTTCTCCCTTCAGCTATCTCATTCGCGGGGTTCAGGCTGCCTACCTTGACGGCCATACTAGTGCTCACATATACGATCGCGGTCATTTTGATCAGCGCGAGATGCCCGTCTCCAATGTAGTGACCTTGCCGGAAGGGTCCTATACACTCAAGCTCACGCCGGAAACCAGAACCGCCCTTGAATCCTACGATACGAGGGGCCTAATCGTTCTAGAAAAGGACTCAGTGGTCTTCGAAGAATATTGGGCTGATCACGATGCGTCGACCATCAGTAATAGCTTCTCCAGTGCGAAAACAGTTATCACCTTGTTGATTCAGATTGCCATTCAGGACGGCTATATCGATTCTTGGGACGACCCCATCACGAAGTACATTCCGGAGTATGTGATTCCGGAGGGTATAAAGGAGCCGTCCTTACGTCATTTCAGTACTATGACAGCGGGTATGCAAATAAAGGAGAGCTACAACGATCCTTTCTCGAAAACTGCTAAATTGTACTACGGCGATAATGTAGAGGCTACGGTACTAAGCATACCGCCAGGGAAGCATCCGACGGGTGAAGTGTACGAATACCAAAGTGCGCAGACCCAAGTATTGACGGTTGCGTTGAGCCGCGCCGTGGGTGAGAGTATCTCAAGTTTTGCGAACCGCGAACTCTTTGCGAAGGTGGGATTTGAGGTGCCGGCAACTTGGCATTTAGATAGAGCCGATGGATTGGAATTGGGATTTTGTTGTCTTAATATGAGTGTCAGAGATTTTGTTAAGTTGGGTCAATTCATATTGCACGACGGTAAAATCAATGGTCAATCGGTGGTGGATTCAGCCTTCATTGCTATGGCATCTCAAGGATACAAGAGTCCGAACTATGGGCATAGCTTTTGGATCTATCCAGAACCGTACAACCACGTATTAGGATTCCGTGGTATGTTGGGCCAGTATATCATCATTGACCGCTTACACGAGCGAGTGATGATGCGTATTGGCGAAAGCGACGGAGGTCGCTTTCGTAAAGACTTCAATAAGGTTGAGCAAGCCCTGCTTCTTCAAATGGACGTTTGGAACGAATAAATCATGCCCACACCTGTTGTCAAATTAGAGCATCTTAACATCTCCTTTGGCCAGAAGCAGGTATTGCATGATTTTTCATTGACCATCTACCCAGGCCAAAGTCTAGCGGTAGTCGGGGAAACCGGTTCCGGTAAATCTGTGGGCGCACTTTTATCCATGGGTTTGCTGGACTCGAAGGCTAAGATCCAAGCTAAAAGCGCGAATCTGTTGGGGCATTCTATTTCCAACATGTTCCCTGCGCTCTGGTCAGATATTAGGGGCAAGGAAGTCGCGATGGTTTTTCAAGACCCTATGTCCTCCTTGCACCCCTCCATACGCATTGGTAAACAGCTTGATGAGGTTCTAAAGCGTCACACGTCGGCTTTGGCGGAGCAGCGTAAAAGTAAAATCTTGGAGACTTTGGCGGAGTTGCAGCTCCCTGATCCGGAGCATACTTATAGTAAGTATCCTCACGAATTGAGTGGTGGTCAACGCCAGCGTGTAGTCATTGCCATGGCCCTGTTATTAGACCCCAAACTCATCATTGCCGACGAACCCACTACGGCACTGGACAAGGCAGTAGAGGCAACCATATTAACCTTGTTGAGAAACCTTGTGAAGGAGCGCGGTTGCGCTCTTTGGTTGATCAGCCATGATCTTGAAGTAGTGGCGGAACATGCGGACGATGTCTTGGTGCTTTTCCGCGGAAAAACGGTGGAACAAGGTCCGGCGAAGGATATATTTGAGCATCCCCAGCACGCCTATACAAAGGGGTTGTTGGCGTGCCGTCCCCCAAAGCAGGGACGGCCATTCCCATTGCCGGTGCTTCAGGATTTCTTACGGGGAAAGACGGTGGTAGAGAAGGAAGAATTGGTCGCGCCAGAGGCGACAGACCCTTTGCTTCAGATTGAAGAATTGACCATCGGCTTTCAGCGAAGAAAGGGATGGCGTAAATACACTCAGTGGGTCGTACGCGATCAAGATTTGGCTTTGATGCCTGGCGAGACACTGGGACTTATCGGACCTTCAGGATCTGGAAAAAGCACAATCGGCCGTGCCATCGTCGGGCTTAATAATCACGAATACAAGCACTGGAAGTACAGCGGGGATCGGAGTAAAATCCAGTTCATTTTTCAGGACCCCTACAGTGCGTTGAACAGCGGAAAGCGCATTGGTTGGGCACTGGACCAAGTCTTGCGCAAGCACCATAGTCATTTGTCCGCTGCCGCCCGACTAGCCAAAGCAAAAGCTTTGTTGGAAGAGGTGGGTCTGCAAGCGTCCGATTTACAAAAGAAGCCTAGTGCTTTCTCAGGCGGTCAGCGTCAGCGTATCGGCATTGCTCGTGCCTTGGCCGCGGATCCGGAGCTCTTGATTTGTGACGAGATTGTGAGTGCCTTAGATGTGAGCGTGCAGGCCCAAGTGTTGAATCTGTTGAACGGGATTAAAAAGAATCGGGGCCTGAGTATGATTTTCATCTCTCACGACCCAGATGTTGTTAAGTATATGTGCGACCGTATCATTGAATTAGAGCCTATACCGTCTTAATATCTGTGATTAGACAGTGGAACTTAAAGTACTTATTAATTAACACTACTTTAAACTAGTAAAGATTACCATTCGCAATAAAAAGTAGTAAGGAATAAAAAAGACTCTGACGGTATCGTCAGAGTCTTTATTGCGAATCATTAATCGAAGTTAGTTAGGTACTGACCTTAGATTAAAGTTTGACAGAAATTCCCATACCCAGGTTAATACCTAATGAGTTGGTTATATCGGAAAGATTTAGCATCGGAGCGACTATAACATTCTCTCCTAATGCATACCAATATCCGACTCCAGCATTTAAGGAATTTAATCCAGCGGACGTGTTATCTCCAACAATTGATAGCACATCAGCACTCACCATAGCGAATATATCATCCATAAAGAAGTATCTTACGCTTGGAGCCAATGAGATAGATGTTACCGAGCCAATTCCTAGGCCTACATTCCCTCCAACAGACAGACCGTCCATTATGAAGTAATCAGCATTAACACTGGCATTCAAATTAAAATCTGGTGTTATTGTAACCCCTAAATTGGAGGCGCCACCAGCAAAAAGATCACCGCTAGACTGAGCGTTAGCAGAAATGGACATGCCAAATGCTACTAACATGCTTAACATAAGTTTTTTCATGATTTTTAGTTTTTTGATTTTATTAAAAATACTTTAAACTTATTATTGTCATGAATCGGGGCAAAAGACTTATAAACAACCCGATAGTCTTAATATCCTGTCAATTAGAGTTTATTGTGATCATTAATTGATTCTGAAAATGAGCGCAAGAAGAATTATCGCCTAAAGCTAGAAGTATAAAAACATTATTTGAGCTTTACCGCTGTGCCGTAGGCAAGCATTTCAGCAGCACCTTGCATAACCATAGCTGTTGTGAAGCGAACATTTACAATGGCATCCGCTCCCAAGCGCTCGGCATCTTGAATCATCCGTTGTAATGCCTGCTCACGACTTTGCGCTTGTAGCTTAGTATATTCTTCAATTTCACCGCCGATAATATTTTTTATGCCTGCGAAAATATCACGCCCTATATTTCGTGCGCGTACAGTGCTTCCACGGCATATACCTATATTTTCTGCGATTTCTTTCTGGGCAATAGTAGAGGTAGTGGTTACAATCATGGATTAAATATTAAATTATGAAATTAGGTAAACGCGACAAAATCTTGGTAGTTTCTCTATCTGCTTTGCTGTAATTTTAACCATTAATAAGATTACTCGACAGTCTGTAAATATGAAATGGATCACAAGACTTTGTTTAACTACACTTTTGATTACTTCCTTTACGACATTCGTGCGGGCGCAGATTTTAAATGTGACTCCGGCTTTTCCGTCCCAAAACGATACGGTGACTATCATTTACGATGCCACTGAGGGGAACGGTACGCTAACCGGAGTAGTGCCAGTATATGCGCATGCTGGCCTGATCACGAATCAGAGTACTTCACCAACCGATTGGAAGCACGTACAAGGAAACTGGGGGATGCCAGATGCATCGGTATTAATGACAAACTTAGGCAACAATCTACACAAGATAGAATACCACATGCCTACATTTTATGGTTTTGGCTCGGGTGTAGTGGTTCAAAAAATGGCGTTTGTTTTCCGAAACGGCAATGGAACTATTGTGGGGCGCGACCCAAATGGTAATGACATTTATTACGACGTTTATCCTTCGAACGCAGGACTGATTGCTAAGTTTTTGGCGCCGTCGACTACCTTGCTCATCAGCCCTGGCGATTCTATTGAATTCATCATTGCCTCCAACCAAAAGGCGGAAATGAAGGTATATGATAACGGCACACTGGTCTTCCAAGATTCTACGAAACAGGACAACTTCTATTTAGGTAGTACAACCGCGGGGGTACATACTGTGGTCTTGCAAGCAGATTATGGGACTTCGACCGAATACGATACTGTGTACTATGCCGTACAAACCCCATTGCAAGTGGGCGTGATGCCTAGCGGGATGGAGCAAGGGATCAACGAACTAAATGATACGACCGTTTTTTTTAAACTCTATGCGCCGCTTAAAAACAGGGTGTATTGTTTGACGTCTCACAACGATTATAAGCCGGACACCATCAACGCTATGACGCGTACGCCAGGAGGTGCTTGGTGGTTCTTGGAGATGAACGTACAAGCAGGCCAGCCCTTTACCTACCAGTACCTCATCGACGGTGATCTCCGAGTAGCGGATCCATTCTCTGAACAGATATTGGACCCTTGGAACGACGGGTATATTTCAAGTGCCACATACCCCAATATGCCCAATTATCCAGCAGGTCAAACCACGGGGATTGTATCATTGTATGAGACGGCGAAGCCAGTATATAATTGGACCAATACCACTTTTAACGCCCCTCCAAAAGAGGAGCTCCTGATCTACGAATTGCTCATTCGCGATTTTGTGACTACACACAATTACCAGACGTTGATTGATACGCTGGATTACATTGAGCGCCTAGGGGTGAATGCCATTGAGCTCATGCCAAATTCTGAGTTTGAGGGAAATTCGAGCTGGGGGTACAACCCATCTTTTCATATGGCGCTGGACAAATACTACGGTGCGCCGGATAAGTTCCGCGAGTTCGTAGACAGCTGTCACAGCCGAGGGATTGCGGTGATTATGGACCAAGTCTTCAATCACGCTTTCGGACAAAACCCTATTGCTCAGATGTGGTGGGACAGCAACAACAATCGTCCGGCGGCGGTCAATCCCTACATGAACCAAAATTGTCCCCACCCGCCAAACTGTTGGGGGAACGACTTCGACCATTTCGTGCAGCCTACGCGTGATTACATTGACCGCATTAATACCTATTGGATCGAGGAATTTAAGATTGACGGGATAAGATTCGACTTTACCAAGGGCTTCACTAACAGCTCTAATGCAAATAACTACCAAGCGCCTAGAATCGCTGCTTTAAAGCGTATGGCGGACGTGTGTTGGAATGAAAATTCAGATTTCTATGTGATCCTCGAGCACTGGGGACCCAATCAAGAAGAGAAAGAGCTGAGTGATTACGGCATGATGCTCTGGGGTAATGCAGTGCATCAGTACTATGAAGCCGCTATGGGTTATACACCAAATAGCGATTTTAAATGGGGCATCTACAAAGAGCGTGGCTGGGCTAACAAGCATTTGATTACTTACATGGAAAGCCACGATGAAGAACGCGCGTCGTACCAGATCAAAACCTACGGGAACTCGAACGGCGGGTACGATACAAAGACCTTAGCCACTCGTGCGGACCGAATCATTCAGGCCAGTGCCTTCTTCTACACCATTCCTGGGCCTAAGATGATCTATATGTTTGAGGAATTGGGCTACGATATTTCTATCGACAACCCTTGTCGTGTGTG
>DMQR01000016.1 GCA_003455605.1 Cryomorphaceae bacterium
GTTCGAGCCCAAGAGGGGGAGCAAAGCATAAAGCACTTGTTAGCAATAGCAAGTGCTTTTTTATGAAAGTAACATAATCTTCGGGCAACAAGGTCTTTTCTTTGTTTCTGATGTACCTTTCCTAAGAACAAGCCTTAGAAGTAAATCGAAGGTCATTTACCGAATAATTTTCCGCATGAAAAATTTCTTCATGGCGCTATGCTAAAGCTTCGAGGCTTATTCCTTTTTCTTTCTATGCTCACCGCGCATGGCGTGGTGGCGCAGTCCGACAACTTGGTCAGGCGCTACCTCAACAATGTCTTGAGCGAAAGTGGGGACCCTTCGGCACCCAAGCTGATCAACTACCCCACCATCGCTTATGCGCCGGAAACCAGTTGGGAATTGGGCGTATCGAGCCTGTATGTGTACTCTGCAAATAGAGACCTCAGCAACCGCCTTAGTGAGATTAAGGCCTTCACCTTTTATACCCTCGAAAATCAATACGGATTTTGGCTCGACCACGCGTTGTATACAGATGAGAATAAATGGTTCTTCTACGGTCGCGCACGCTATCAAAGCTTCCCATTATTCTATTACGGCATAGGCCGCGAGACCCCGTCAGAGCATATTGCGTTGATCGATGGGGAATACACATTATTCCGTGAGCGGTTACTGCGAGAGACTTTTCCGTCGCTGTATTTTGGATTGGAATTGGACTACCAAGGCCTAAACCGAGTCAATTACATCGATACCGAACCGGATTTTGAGCTCCCGAAAGTGGGCGCTATGGGGTCCAACAACCTAGGAATAGGTCTAGGGCTGCTTTACAACAATATCCACAACGCCATGAATCCGCGTCAAGGGCTGTACAGCGAATGGGCCTTTATGAATTACAACGCGGCAGCAGGAAGTGATTTCAACATGACCACCTACATCATCGATAACAGGATCTACCGACCGGTAAAGGAAAACACCGTCTTTGCCACACAACTCTATGGCCAATTCACTTCTGGCAACCCCCCGTTCAATATGCTCTCCTTGATGGGCGGAGAAAGCTTGATGCGTGGTTATTACCTCGGGCGTTACCGCGATAAGAACTTGGTAGCGGGGCAAGTGGAATACCGCATTCTACCCTTTGCCTTCTCCAAGCGCTGGGGCGCAAGCGTATTCCTTGCGGTTGGGCAAGTTTACGGGGATGATTATGGGTTTAATTGGGACTTATTCCTTCCTACCGGAGGGGCGGGCATCCGATACCTCATCTTCCCTGAAAAAGATATTTATACCCGAATAGATGTATCTTTCACCGAAGAAGGCCGGGGAGTATATTTCTTCATCGGCGAAGCGTTCTAGAACGCTTACTTCATTGCAGTACTTTTTCAAAATGAAACGCACCCCACTCATTCTTGCTTTACTTTTATCCGGAGCGCTATTTGGGCAAAAACTCGTGGTCCTAGGCACCTTACAAGATGCCGGTTCTCCGCAATTACTTTGTGAAAAGGAATGTTGTAAGCACCCAAAAGCAAACGATTACGTCGCTTGTTTGGGTGTGGCAGATTCCACTCGCGCCCTCCTCTTCGACGCCACTCCAGATATTGTCCCACAGCTCACGGAACTTTTGGCACGATCCAGAACGGATCGCTATTCGGTCTTTTTGACCCACGCCCACATAGGCCACTATACTGGCTTGATGCACTTTGGACGTGAAGCCGCAAACACGAAGAAGGTACCCGTCTATGCGATGGACCGAATGATGAAATTTTTGGCAAAGAATGGACCCTGGAACCAATTGGTTCAGCTTCAAAACATCGAACTCAAGAGCCTTCAAGATGGTGTGCCGTGCACACTGGACAATGGCATTAAAGTTGAGCCAGTCCTGGTCCCGCACCGTGATGAATTTTCTGAGACCGTTGGGTTTTATATCAAGGGACCGAATAAAACGGTGCTCTATATTCCGGACATCGATAAATGGACCGCTTGGGAGAAAAACATCTTAGCGATTGTTCCGACCGTAGACTATGCGTTTATTGACGGTACCTTTTTCGCGGATGGCGAGATTCCCAGACCCATGGCCGAAGTTCCACACCCCTTTATTTCGGAGAGCATTGAGCTGTTGAGCCATCTGCCCATTGCCGAGCGGAACAAGGTGTATTTCATTCATTTGAACCACAGCAACCCTGCGCGTAATAAGGACTTTGAAGGACGGGCAGCCGCAGAGGAATTAGGCTACCATTTTGCGGAGTTTGGGATGGAGTTTGATTTATAGATGACCACAGCGTTTGCAGAAAATTATGAAGGGATTCTAGGTTTACTAACTCGTGTTCCGGGGATATTAAATTATTGTCATTAATACCCTCTCAATCAACTGCTTGTCTTTAGATTCCTTATATTTAAATAAACAAAACTGTGTAATATGAAACGATTTATGATTGTATGTATAATGTTCGCATTATGCATCGGAGCTTCGGCTCAAGACAATTTTTCCTTTTGGAAAAAAGACCGAGCGTATGCCGAAAATGCATTCAGCATTAATACCGCTGGTCCTATTCCTTCTGTCGGGTTTCAATTTGACCGTCAACTCTCTAAGAAAACAACTCTATCGGTTTTCTACGGAGAAGCAAATCCAGTTGAGGGCATTGATTTGGAATTTAACAACGTATCCTATTCTGGAACTTTTGCAGAAGAAAGCAGCTGGTCGGGGATGATCATTAGTTATCGTCCGATTGAAGCTCTTCAGGCTTTTCGGGTAACTGCCGGAATAGGTGTCGGCTCATTAAATGGCTTTTTGGATGACGCGGACGGCAACAGTTATCACTGGAATGATGGCGGGGCTTTTACCTTTACTGGTATTGGGTATGGTCTGCGTCCAGTAAAAGGTCTGCGCCTTGGGGCTGATATTGGTGTCATTAAAACCGGTGGTGGTATAATATCTACTAACGCACAAACAATGGATTCGGCATCTAGAGCATTAACCCTTCAATCGGAATTTGCAGGGGGTTGGTATCCAAACCTTCAGTTCACTGCAGGTTGGGGATTCTAATCTTAACATAAAAAAGGCCGGCGCAATGCGCCGGCCTTTTTTACGTGCTTCGCAAGCTCTAGGCTGTTACTTCAATCTTATCTGAAAGAATCAAGTATATCGCTATTAGCGGCAGTACCGCTAATAGCCCGTGAATGTACATGGCAAATTCAGGAATATAATCGACGGTTGTAGCATAGTAAACAGCAAAGCCGTTGATCACAGAAAGAGTCGCGTTAATCTTAACCCCTGCGCTTTTGGCAAGCTTGCTTCCGTCATAATTCAGCTTATTTGGTATGGTCACAATAGCCTGAATTAACCAAAGTGCAGCCATGGCTAAGTTTTCGGCGTTATTTGATTCGGAGAATAAACCAAATTGGTCCCAAAAAACCACAATACCGAATACAAAGTATCCGACATTGTATAGTACGCGGTTTTTGGTAAAGACGCCGTATAAAGTAACTAGTACTCCAAGAAGTACGATAATCATCATAATCATTGTAATCCCTTTTTTAGTTACTAAACTTTCCTAGTCCAAAACCGCATGCGGCACCTAATACCGCTCCCATAACTACAGAAATTATGGTATCTAAAACCGCAAAGTTTAAATCCATGGTGTTATACATTGCAAGCATCTGGGTGTTGAATGCTAAAAACAGCAATCCCATAAACCATGCACCTGCTTTTGCACCAGATGCAGCTGTAGAAATGCCCATACGATCAAATGAAATTGTAGTAAGCAATGAGATAGCGATCATATTAGCTATTCCCATTTTCATGTCTGGCTCGGTCTTCATTGCATCAGGAAATGCTGCCGCCATTTCTGCCATGGCGTCCATATAATACAAGGCGCCGCCCACGGCGAACATTACGAACCCCGCAATTACAACCACTAACGTGGTCAGTAGAACTTTTTTCATAGTGTAAAGAGTATTTGTTTCACGTAAGGTACTGTATTTTAATTGTTTAAATTCTTCCCTTAGTGATTATTTATACATAACATTAACCTTTCATGAGTTTGTACCTTAGAGCTTTGAAAAGATAGACGCTATGAAAAGCTCGAATGAAAACTGGTTCGAATTTACTCTGATTGCCGTGACAATGGACGGCTTAGGCACTGAATGTGCAGAAGCAAAGGTTAGCGTGATTAAAATCAATAAAGATTAGTGCAAAGCTATTGGGAACGTGAAACGCTGCGCCACTTCGATCTCATTGTCGTTGGTGGCGGGATAGTAGGCCTTAGTACGGCTTTATTTTACGCAGAATCACACCCTAATTCACGCATCGCTATTATGGAGCGAGGCCTCTTCCCAGAAGGGGCTTCCACCAAAAATGCAGGATTCGCCTGCTTTGGCTCTATCGCCGAGCTGAAGCACGATGTTCAAAGTATGGGGGCAGAACGCACTATAGAATTGGTCCAAAAGCGATTTTCGGGATTACGGTTGCTCCGCCGAACACTCGGCGATCAAGCCATCGATTATCGCGAAGTGGGCGGGTATGAATTATGCTTTGAGGCTCCTGATCTAGAGCTCATCAATTTCTTTAACAATCTGCTCGAACCTACCTTGGGAATGCGTCCTTATTCGGTGGTAGCGAATAATGATTTTGGGTTTTCTGGCCGTGTGAAATCCATGATTAAAAACGCCCTCGAGGGCACAATTGATACGGGTAAAATGATGAGGGCATTGCAACGTAAGGTCGGCCTGTTAGGCGTTCAAACTTTCACGCAAAGCGCGGTTACAAAGATTGAAGATAAGGCCGGCGGAAAGATAGTATGCGTTGAAACCACAAGCGGTCCCGTGAAACTCCTGGCCCAACAAGTGGCGCTTTGCACCAATGCTTTTTCGAATGACTTTTTGCCCAAGGTCGACGTGCAGCCAGGCCGAGGAATGATACTGGTCACCAAGCCAAATCCTGTATTTGATTGGGAGGGTTCTTTTCATTACCACGACGGATATCATTATTTCAGAACCGTGAACGGCCGATTGCTTTTGGGCGGGGGGCGCCAACTCGATCGTGAGGGCGAAGCCACCACTGAAGCTGGTATCAATGATAGCATAAAAGCCCAATTAATCGCCGATATCAAAAGCTTTATTGCCCCAAACGTTGCATTTGAAATTGATCTGTGCTGGTCCGGCACCATGGCCTTTGGCGCGGATAAAAAACCCATCGTTCAACGCATAGATGATTGCACCGTGGCCGGCATACGGCTCGGGGGTATGGGCGTGGCCATAGGTATGGGTGTCGGAAAAGAATTGGCCGGATTATTATCGTGATATGTTGTTAAGATTTTGTGCATCAAACCAATAGTTGACACAGGTCTTACAAA
Source organism: Cryomorphaceae bacterium (assembly GCA_003455605.1). GTDB lineage: Bacteria > Bacteroidota > Bacteroidia > Flavobacteriales > Schleiferiaceae > UBA10364. The sequence goes on from DMQR01000016.1 coordinate 5,325, forward strand.
TCCAATTCTGCATATTGTTACTTCGATAAAACAATTGGGAACATTATGACAGCATTCTCTTCAAACACAGATCGCTTCATCAAACAAAGGATGTTGGTTTATTTACGCGAATAAGACTTCAACTTCTACCAGAGCGCTGTCCTCTTAAAGTTAACACAACAAGAGCGCGATATAGTCAGCCTAGACTAGGCAGAATAACTACAGGAATTATGATAAATCCATGGCGTTTAAGTAGGTGTCTACTTAATCTAATATGACTCGGTGTCGATGTGCTGTAAAAATTTAAAATCGAATAGAGGTCTGCAATACATGGGCGTGCGTCCCGGTATTACCTACGTCTCTTTGGTAGAAATAGCCAACGCCTAATTTTTTACCCGCTACTTTAGAATCCGAACCAACTCCTAAACGGAGTGCTCTGTCGAAATTTGGATTGCCAGAAGCAAACAGCTCGACTTCAAACGTGGGATCCCATTTGAAATTTTTGATGGGGTAATCATATTGCATACGGAACCTCCCTGTAAACTTGTTGTTGCCTGAGCCGGTGAGTACGGCGCGCTGCTGGAGCGCGTAACGGAAGTGTAGATCACCTTTGGCGAGATCAATATGCTGCGATGCATAAAATTGGGCACGAACCCTGTGGAAAGACCCCTGCGTTGCACCCTTCATATCGAAAATCATATAATGCCTGAGCTCTAGGCCTAGATCCCAGTTCTTATTAACCTCACGACCAAACTGTGCCTCCGTAATCCAACGATCGTGGCTCAAGGTTGAAGTGCGGTATTGACCGCTCACCGTCAGTGTAAGTTCTTTGCTAAGATCCGCTTTCATTCCCACCTTAAACCATGCCCCCTGGTCTGTCGCACTCTGGCCAAAGGCAATTACACCTATGAACAGAGCCATGAATAAAAGCTTACTCTTCATAGAATAGTTGAATTTGAGCTGTTCCGAGGGCGTAGTCCACTTTAGATACTTGGACCCGGATCACCTGAATCCCCATTTGCGATTCAAGTGCCTTTACCTTTGCTTCCAAAGCTGATTTTTGCAATTCTGCCACAGGCACCGATACGTTTAATTTACGTTGATTTGGCTTGGCCTCCTCCCGCAACAAAAACTTCTCGAGTAAATAAATAAAGGCCAACACCAAAACATTAATCACCACCATCTCCATCCAACCTTCCGGCTGAGAAGACAATGCATTGATCAGAGCAATACCTATCGTCGCAAATAAATAGGTCATCTCCTGCGGGCGCAATGGCTCGGTGCGATAACGCACAATACCAAAGACGGCGAACATCCCGATCGCCATCCCGATCTGCATGTCAAAAGAGCGAAGGGTGTGCGACAGGAAGAACACCACCACAGAAATGATGAAAAAGCTGTAGACGTTTTTACGGGATTCCGGGCCGTGCTTGCTCACAATTCGCATGAGCACAAGGTTAAATACCAATGTTAGCGCAAAGCGTAAGAGCAATTCTAAAAGCGCGTTTTCTGAGAAGGCAGGCATAAATTATATCTAAGTTCAGTGTAAATATAAAGGGAATGAAGCCAATCACTGCGACTAATTGGATTTCCTTCGCTTATGTCTACGATAGCTATGAGGATGGATTCGGAAATAGGTACGTGGCAATAGGACAATTCCACAGATCAGGCGTATTTTGCAGCAGTAAATACAACACGTATGATCACCCCACTTTTGTATATAGGTCCAGGCTTGGGTCTAGGCGCGGGCATCTTGATTGCCTTGGTGCTTTTACTCATTGTTTTCGCCTTCGGCTACCGCATTTGGTACGGCATCAAGAAAGCGCGTAAAAAGTAAATGTTCGAGGCGCTGCCCATAGCCTTTCCGCTGATTTCGGGGATCGTTCTCGGAATGGGGGTGCTATGGATGCAGGCTCCTTTTTTTGTCTTAGCACGCCGCAGTGTCGGCCTAATCGACATTCTCATCTCCGACCTTGAAGAGGACGACAAATTCGCGATGGTAAACAAAGCGACCAAAGCAACTGTAGTGGCCCTAGGGAAGACCTTGGCCTTTTTGGCCGTGGTGTTGGGAGCAACCGGATGGGCCTATTGGTATTTACCTGGGATGTTTTGGGCAGATACGCTCAGTACAGGCTGGAGGCTTGGCGTATTCACGGCGGGGACTGTGCTGCCGTTTCTCTATCCGCAAAAAAAGAAGAGTGCCTATGGCGCCATGGCCCAGTTATTCCATCACCTCATCCTCGACCATTACCACATTGGCAAGGCCCTGTTAAGGCGCCAGATCAAAGGTGTGGAGCATCCAGTGGAAGAAGGCGCGGTGAGCGCGGTGTTGGTCACTGGATTGGCCCGAGCGGGGACGACGGCCTTAGTCCGCACCTTGAGTGAGCGCGGTCCATTCCGTTCCCTAGATTACAGTAACATGCCCGTATTGCTCGCCCCAAGATTATGGGCCAAATTCTACCGCCCAAGCCGAAAAGAGCAACAAGAACGTGCGCACGGCGACGGGATAAAGGTGGGGCTCGCCAGCGTGGAGGCTTTGGAGGAATATTTCTTCAAAGTAGTCACGAGCGATCGGTTCGTGAAAAAGGACAGATTAGTGCGCCATGAGTTGAGTACCGAGGAGAACGAGCAGTACAGAAAGTATTTCAAGAGTCTATGCAAACCCGACGAGGTGTATTTAGCGAAGAACAATAACGCGGTACTTAGGTTGCCGTCGCTATTGGCACAAAACCCGGACATGAAAGTCTTTGTGTTGGTGCGCGAGCCGCTCGAGCACGCCTACAGTTTGTACAAGCAGCATTTGAAATTTAGCAAGGAGCAGGCGGAAGATCCGTTCGTGTTGGCCTATATGAATTGGTTAGGGCACCATGAGTTTGGGCAGGGCCAATTATCTTTTGACCTCAACGTCCTTGGCGCCGAGCGCGACCGCAAGAAGCTGGATTTTTGGTTGGAGCGTTGGGTAGAGTACTACAGCTACGCACAAGGTTTGTGCGGGGTGGAGTTCATTCGTTATGAAGAGTTTTTAGCGCGCCCGTCACAGGTGGTGGAGCGCATTGCCAAAGCAACGGGAATGACCATAAACGCAGAAAATGTTCCTGTCTTTGAGAAAACGCCAGAGGTACCCAGTGGGTTTAGTCCTGATTTGATACGCATGGCCCAAAAAGTATATGCGGAGATAGAGTAAAAAACCCGGCCTGCGGCTGGTTTTTTATGCTTACTGCAATACCACCCGCTCGGTGTAATGTCGCTCTGGTATGGTGAGGTTTAAGAGGTAAATCCCCTTCGCCAACGCACTGAAATCCATCGCCTCAATCATAGGTCCTTCACTTTGAATTTCACCTTGCGCGGCGACGCGACCGTTTAGATCTACGAGCGACCAATTCACACGCGTGCCTTCAGCAAAATCTAGCAATAGATCCATCGTTCCCTGGCTGGGGTTCGGGAAAGCCATGAACGGCTTCACTTCCGCCAACACTTCTTCTGGGAGGTTCATGAAGGCGGCATCGGCCAACTTCACATCCGTGTAGATGTGCCATTCGCCCGGCGCAAAGGAAATAGGTACCGTGGCATTCATAACGGTGATACTGTCACCAGTAAAGTAATCATACCAAGTACCCGTGTGCTGGAAGTTCGGACAAGCATTGTTCTGCGTCACTGAGAAGTTTCCCACCACCGTGGCATTCATAGTGCTGCCGTTGAGGTTAATGCGTTTCGAGGCGCCATTTAGGGCATAGGTGAAGTTCGAAGTGTTGAACACGTCGTGCTTCTTGCGCATATCCATCATCGAGGCCATGTAGAAATAGATCTTCTGACGGTACTGGTTATCGTAATAGTTCCACAGAATAGGTTTCTCACACACACGACAAGGGTTGTCGATAGAAATATCGTAGCCCAATTCCTCAAACATATAGATCATCTTCGGCCCAGGAATGGTGTAGAAGAAGGCACTGGCCTGAATGATTCGGTCCGCACGAGTAGCTAAGGTCTTTG
>DMQR01000008.1 GCA_003455605.1 Cryomorphaceae bacterium
GAGGACCACCAGACCTTAACATTAGTACATGCCTTCGAAAACGCGATCAGCGAAGGGAGACAACCCTATTTCGATGTTGAAGATTTAGAACTTATTCTAGACTATTACCTAGACACGGGGTCTTTTGAGCAAACCAAAAACGCATTAGAAATCGCTCAAGCCATTCATCCTTTGGCCTTTACCTTCAAGATTAAGGAGGTACAACTGGACATTGCGATGAAAGATTATACCCGGGCTGAGGCGAAACTGAATCACTTAGAAGGATTGAATATGCGTTCCACGGAATTGCTCATCGCACGCGCCACGATCTTAATGCACCGCGGCAATACACAGAAGGGATTACAATTGTTAGACGAAGCCTTAGCCGGTTCCGACGATCCCGTGGAGGTATTACAAATGATCGTAGACACGCATTTGAGCCAGGGCGACTACCCTAGGGCGATCAATATTTTGGTGCGCTGGTGCCGCTTAGAGGATGAAGATTTTGACGAAGGTGCATTGTACCAATTAGCCATGTGTCTAGACTTTACTAACGAATACGACCGTGCCATCTCATTGTTTGAAAGCTTCACACAGAAAGAACCCTACAACCCTTTGCTGTGGTACCAGCTAGGTGCTTTTCAACTGCGAAAGGATAATGAAACCCAAGCCTTGGAAATGTTCCAATGGGCCATCACCGCCGACGAAACCTTCCACGCCGCCTACTTTGAAAAAGGAAGAATCCACGAGCGCAACGAAGAATACATCGAAGCACTTACGGCTTACAAACAAAGTGTTAACAAAGACTTACCCAGCGGCTATGTGCATTTCCGTATCGGTTTACTCGAAGCAGAACTTGGCAGCTCAAACGAGGCCTTGCGTGAATTTAACAAAGCTATCGTCCTCGAACCCGATATGGATGATGTGCATTTAGAGCGCGCGAGCGTGCTCATGGAGTTAGAACGTCATGCCGAGGCGGTCAAGGATTACAAAAAAGTCTGGTTGGACGAAGCCTACGGTTCGGAGGATGTTTTAGATTTCGTGGAGTGTTTAATAGAATTAGACCTCCTAGAACAAGCAATCGCGATTCTCTACGACGCCGTTGAACGCTTCCCAGAAGTGCTCCAATTCAGATTAGTTCTTGCTGGTTATCTCTTCGCGGCCGACGATATAACCAGCGCAAAGGAGGTATTGGATGACTTGCACTTGAACCGCGAAGAATTGCGAACGATATTTGCGGAATACTTCCCAGATCTGCTTGAAGTCCCAGTAGTGGCCGCTATTTTAGCAGAATTGAAATAACTCACTCATGCAGAAATATTTGAGTTTGTTTCTCAAAGGCATGGCCATGGGAGCGGCGGATGTCGTCCCCGGAGTCAGCGGAGGAACTATCGCATTTATCACGAATATTTACGAGGAATTAATAGGCAATCTCAGCCGGTTTGATGCGCATGCCATTAAGCTGTTATTTAAGGGCCAATTCCGCGAGCTATGGACCCACATCGGCGGCACCTTCCTCGCGGTCCTCTTCGCTGGGATCATCACCAGTGTACTTTCCCTAGCCTCCATCCTTGGCCATTCAATAGAACACTATCCCACCGCTATTTGGAGTTTCTTCTTTGGCCTCGTGTTCGCCTCTATCTTCATCGTCGGACGAAACATTACCCAATGGGGCACCTCACAAATCCTTTCATTTGTCATCGGAACCGACATTGCGTATTGGGTGACCACCTTACCGGCTGTGGGCGGTACAGAGCACCCATTCTACCTAATTCTTTGCGGCGCTTTGGCCATTTGCGCCATGATTTTACCAGGCATAAGTGGCAGCTTTATCCTTTTGTTGTTGGGCGCCTATGCCACTGTTCTCAGTGCCGTTAGTGATCGAAACCTGCTCATTATCTCCTACGTGGGTATTGGTGCAGTAGCCGGACTGATCAGCTTCACCAAAGCCTTGAAGTGGATCTTCGAACACCACTACAGCATTGCCGTGGCCCTGCTCTCAGGATTCTTGTTGGGTTCACTAAACAAGCTTTGGCCGTGGAAATGGGTGGTGAAATATTACGTCAAAAACGAAGGCACACCGAAGGAAGAATACGTTCCATTGATCACCCAAAATTTAGCCCCAGGGGCGGATTGGACCTTGGCCCTTCCCCTGGCCATTGCCGGCGCGTTAGTCGTCTTCGGATTGGAGTGGGCCGGAAAACTCAAGCGCGCATGATTCGCCTTGGCCTCATAGGACATCCTATCGGGCACAGCAAAAGCCCCGCCCTACATCATGGTTTCATGGAAGAAAGCGGCACCCCGGGTGTATATACTTGTTATGAGCGCACCGCCATGGATCGCAAGGCCATGTTGGAGTTATTCGATCAAGAAGGTTTAACGGGCATCAACATCACCATTCCATTTAAAGAAAAAGCCCTTCACTGGGTGCATGAGGTGGATGAGCGTGCGAAAAGAATTGGTGCTATCAATACCATTGTCAAAAATGGCGATCGATTCATTGGCTACAATACGGATCTGGACGGTATTGCCAAAACCCTCGATACCTTAGGGCCTGAACGACCTACACTTGTACTGGGCAGAGGTGGCGCTGCAAAGGCGCTATGCGCAGTACTAGAAGCCCGTCAAACG
>DMQR01000023.1 GCA_003455605.1 Cryomorphaceae bacterium
GTAACCTGTACCGAGCACGAATTCATATCCTTTGGTATCAGTCATTTGGTTATTGACTAAGCTCAAGTTCAATTGGCGGTTTCTCTTTATATCTAATCGTAAACTCGCCTGATTTTTCATTCGAACGTTTAAACCGACAAATGGACCAAATGTCTCAGAAATACTGACTTGATTGATTTGCATAAGACCGAGGAAATCACCATTAGTATTCCTAATATTATTGGGCGGCTCTCCATTCTGAATACGCTGCTGAAGCAACATATTGCTCTGGAAGCTATTCATGGTGTACAAGCTCTTATAGCTGTGGGTCAAAGTAAAGCTCTGGAAGTTTTTCTTGAACCAAGAGATGTTCATGAGCCCGTTAAAGTTGAGGTCCCAATTCGGCATTGGTATCGCAGGCCTTCCGTTCATCTCAATAGTATTAGGATCTCTTCCGGAATAAGCGGCTAAGAACGCTGGGATTAAGACATCAGGATTATTGTAACTATAGCCGTCATATCCTATACGTGTACCTGTGGAGTCTTGGGCGGCTGTGATAAAATTGGCCACATACATCGGATCATCAATGGCGCGTTGTGTCGCCAATCGCTCAGAAATAACGTTTCTGTGGGCCAAGAAAGTTTCGTAGACCTGAGAATAGGAATTCGAATCCATCGATTCAAAAGCACTTCCTATGGAAAGGAAAGAAATGCTGTAATTCCCCATATCCATTAGATTAAAGTGGTAATAGCCTTCTGCCAAACCAAGGGTGGTATCCTGTAATGGATCGTGGAACCTGAAGATTGAAGTATTGTTCAAACCGGCTACCCTCGTGGCATTTAGCTGTAATCGGATGTCTTTCCAAGGCTCCACTACCGCACGGAAATTGAGGTTTTCGGTAAAGGTTTTTTGGAATTGGTTAGGTTGTTTTGGGTTCTTGGTCAACCAACCCAAATCCCCTGCTTTGGCAGTAATATCCTCCTGCGAACCGAACACAAAGCCTAGACCGGGTGCCATCACATTACCAGGATCCATTCCAAAGTATACTGGAGTCGTAATCACCCCAGGCAATAAGGTACCGTTCGTTTGAGAATAGGTCAAAGATGCACTACGCACCATCATTGCGACGCGGGCAGCGCTCAAAAGGATCTTAGGATCTTCGGTTGCCTCTTTCTTATCTTCTTCTTTACCCTTGGATGCGCGACGTTTAGGAGGTGCGCCACGGCGACGAGCTTGCGGGGTGGGTCGTGTACCCTGATTGGCTTTTCGCAAGAACGGTACTTGGTTGTAGAAGTTGACGAAGTTGGCGTTTCCATTGAATTGAATCGAGTTTGAGTTTTGGGCCCTATTCCCGTAGTATATGTCCGGATTGCTCTGTGGATTTAATGCTGAAGTGGAGTTCGTGGTCCAATCGTAATTCGCAGTATAGCGCAAGCTCGAAGAAGTAAAGTCCATAAATGGGAGCTTGTTAAATGGAATCTGCCAGTTCACGTTGAGCGTTTGGTGGAACTCCGTCGGACGTCCAAGGGTGGATAATCCCGCTCTGATGGTATCGCGGTTGGCTTGAGTTTTTGGATCGCCCGGTAATTCGTCGATTCGGCTCATCGCTTGAGCATTGTAATCCACCTTCAGACCACGGCTGAGATCGTAGGCGATATCGTACATTCGCTTGGTGGTCAAGGCCTTATTGTAGGTCACCGGTAGCTTAATAGTCGGGTCAAACGTATTGCGCATCTGCATGGTCGCCATTTGACGCTTTAACTCTGTACGCAGGGTTACCTTAGATGGTAAATAGTAGAAGTTAAAATCTCTAATAAGAGCCAATTGTTTGTTGGTAACTAGAGCTTTGAATGGCTCGACAATTTTTGGACGGGTTTGGTAATTGTAGTTCAGCGATGCAGTGTGCATGTAGCGGTGGTCGCGTACAATATTGATGTTGCGTTTCTCACTCTCAGTGTAGGCATATGAGGTGTTGAAGTTTGTAATGTTCAAAGGGGAATTGGCCCAGAAATTACCCTTGGACTTACCGCCGCTTTCCTCGCCACGTTCCATACCTTTTGGGCCCATGGGAGCAGGTTTTCCAGCACCACCTACAGCACCGCCTTTTTCCTTGCGAACATTAGTGAAGTTGATGCTCTTACGCATCTCATACTCTTGACCGGCAAAACGCAGGCTATCCCTTTCTGCTTGAGAGTTCGTCTCTGCTAATGCTCTATTAAATTCAATATCTGGATCTAATGGATTGAACTGAGGCGACTTAAAATTCTCACTAAAACTAAAGAACATGGGCAGTTTAACGCCTAACTCTGACGGCAGCACCTTATCTAAGTTAATATTGCTCTGTACTCCATAAGAGCGCTCGGCAAATTTGTTTCGTTCGTTGACCGTTTGATCGATGGAACCGAAGCCTATTGTGCTCATCATACCAGTTAAGTTGACGTTGGCAAAATCGGCAAGTTTGGCACTAGCCGTTGCCGTGGCTGCCCATCCACCTCGATTATCAAAGTCGCTCAAGCGCAATTCGTTCACCCAAATCTCGGCACACTTATCTAGACCATCATCCCCGTCGGTTGCTGTACGTTTTTTAGAGTTTCGAACACCAATTATAAGTGTTCGAACATTACTAATGTTAGGAGCCCCAACAACACTCAAAGTAGTTCCCTCAGGAGTAATAACGGAATATTTATTCGTTAAACTCAGCGTAGGATCCGTCTCCATGGCTGCATTTCGGGCCAATTTTAAGGTCTTCAAATCCTCAAATGCCAAGTCGATATTGTTGTCCGCCGGCCAAATATCTTCTGGCAGCACGGCGCCCCATTCAGAAACACGCATGGGAACCTCGTAC
>DMQR01000123.1:0-1230 GCA_003455605.1 Cryomorphaceae bacterium
ATCAATATCCAAGATTTTCGCGGCTTCCTTGATGAACACCTCCTGACCAATGGCATCAGGCACCTTTGAAATACTGCTGACGACATCGCGGACCATCTCTGCTCGCTTTAACGGGTCATTGCCCACCTCTTCCAACAGAGCACTAGTTTTATAAGAGATGAAATCCTTACGCTCGGCAGTTAAGAATTTTTCCAATTCCTCCGTGCTATGCTTCTGCGCGAAACTATCCGGATCCTCTCCATCTGGGAAGGTAACCACACGTACGTTAATTCCAGCTTCCAACATCATATCCAATCCACGGAAACTCGCACGAATCCCGGCTGCATCACCGTCGTACAATAAAGTAATGTTCGACGAATAGCGCTTGAGCATGATAATCTGTCCTTCCGTCAATGACGTTCCAGAGCTAGATACCACATTGTGAATACCATTTTGATGGAAGCTCATTACATCTGTATATCCTTCCACCAAGAACGCTTCATCCTTCTTGACAATTTCTTGCTTAGCCTGGTACAATCCGTACAAAACCTTACTCTTATGATAGATCAGGTTCTCAGGAGAATTTAGGTATTTCGCTGCCTTGACATTGTTCTTGAGAATTCGACCTCCAAATCCAAGTACCCGCCCAGAAATACTGTGAATAGGGAACATCACACGTCCGCGGAATCTATCGTACCAACCGCGGTCCCCGTTCATGGAAATTCCACTATCCTCTAGTGCCTTCTCATTGTATTTAGATTCTAGCGCATATTGAGCAAAGGCATCTGATTTCTCGGGACTATATCCCAACTGAAACTTTGAAATGGTCTCGTCGCTGAAACCACGCTCCTTGAAATAACTCAATCCAACAGCACGACCTTCATCGGTCTGATGCAGCTGCTCTTGAAACCATTTGTTGGCCACATCTGAAATAAGATAAACCGCTTCTCGGTGATTGCCCGCCTCAATCTCTTCTGCAGTTTGAGGACGCTCTTCTGGTACTTCGATATTGTATTTCTTAGCCAACCATCGAAGCGTCTCGGGATAGGTCATTTGTTCCAATTCCATAAGGAAAGTCACAACCGAACCTCCCTTACCAGAGCTGAAATCTTTGAAGATCTGCTTGGAAGGGCTGACCATGAAACTCGGAGTCTTCTCGTTATTAAACGGACTCAAACCCTTAAGATTACTCCCAGATTTCTTCAACTGAACAAACTCTCCAATGACCTCCTCAATACGAGCGGTCGAAAA
>DMQR01000123.1:1623-6602 GCA_003455605.1 Cryomorphaceae bacterium
TTCACAAAAAAGCCACCCTTTTAGGGTGGCCAAGCAAGCTGATTAAAAGGTTACTTATTTCTGCAAATGTACATTTAATTGTGGGAAAGGTATCCCGATGCATCAATCCGTGAAAATCTTAAAGACATCGGTATTTTTATCATAATTCAGCGACCCAAAGTTTTCAGTAGTCACCCAAGTACGCACAATAATATTCACACTAGAATCTACTCATGCCGCAAGCTCAACTAACGGGGCAAGTTCATCATATACGCGTTCATTTTTTTCTTTGGGCGGTATAATCAAGAACAAGTGCTAAAGCGTCGCGTTCTTCAGTTTGAGGAAAGTTATAGAGAATCTCTTTGGCTTGATTGATATGCTCTAACATTTTACTACGAGCATATTCTAGACCTCCAGATTGCCTAACAAAGTTTACCACTTCTTGTACTTTCTTGGGCCTATCGTGATGTTTCTTAATTGTCTTAATGATGTGTTGACGCTGCTTTAAGTCGGCTTCCTGTAATGCTTTTATAAGTGGCAAGGTCATTTTCTGTTCCTTGATGTCTATGCCCGCCGGCTTACCTGTCAAATTCACACGTTCAAAATCGAAGAGGTCATCTTTAATTTGGAAGGCTAAGCCAAGGTGCCTACCGAGCATTCTAAATTTCTCAATCTCTTCATCGGATCCTCCGGCACTTGCGGCACCAACCACACAGCAGGTCTCCAACAAAGAAGCTGTCTTTTGCTGAATGATTTCGAAATAAACTTCTTCGGTAATATCCAGTTTCCTTGCTTTCTCTATCTGTAACAGTTCACCTTCGGACATGGATTTTACCGCTCCACTCACATACTCAAGCAAATTATATTCTTTAGTTTCCACTGCTATGAGCAACACCTTAGAGAGTAAATAATCTCCGATAAGCACTGCAATTTTGTTCTTCCACAGTGCATTGATAGAAAAAAATCCTCGGCGTTGGTCGGCATCATCAACCACATCATCATGTACGAGGGTGGCCGTATGCATAATTTCTACCAGTGAGGCACCTATATAGGTCGCATCTGTAACACTGCATTGGATTTTCGCGCTAAGAAAGACGAGAATGGGTCGGAGTTGCTTCCCCTTTCTTTTCACAATGTAGCGCATAATACGGTCTACTAACGGAACATTAGAACTAAGGTGGGCACGGAAACGATCATTGAAGGTCGACATCTCCTGCTTAATTGGCCGCTTTATTGTATCTAGGGTTCCCATTAATTCCAATCTTTCTCTTTACAAATATGCTCATAGGCTTTTTGTACATTCAAGAAGCTTTCCTTCGCCGCCGTCTGAGCCTCAGCACCGGCGTCTACCAGGCGGTCAGGATGAAACTTCATTGCCATTTTTCTATAAGCTCTCTTCACCTCCGATTCGGTCGCTGTATTTGGCACCTCTAATACTGTAAACGCCCAATCTGCATCTTGGTTTTTATTGAACATCGCTTCAATAGAAGCAAAGTCATAAGGATTTATGCGAAGGTGTCGGGCAATACGTTTGATTTCGGACAATTCCTGATTGTGTAAATGACCATCTGCAAGACCGAGTTTAAAAAGAAAATGTATGAGTTGCAGTCGAGTGGCGTGAGTGGTAAAACTGTTGATCTGTGCGCATATCTTGGTTAACGGAATAGGCTGATTTACTATGGTTTTGAAGACTTTGAAACTTTCGTTCGCTCTTTCTTTACCAAACATACCTACGAATTGTTGGCGTACGAAGTCAAGCTCACTTTGCTGAACCTTTCCATCCGCTTTAATCACTCGAGCGGCAAGTACTAATAGAGAAATATGAAAGTCACTAGGGGATCCCTTCTGTGTTTTTTGACTACGAGGAACCTCTTCTCCATGAACCAGCTCATGCATCATGTTCCCGAAGGCGACTCCTAATAGAGCCCCAATAGGTCCACCTAGACTCCAGCCTAGACCTCCTCCAAAAATTTGAAATAGGCGTTTCATTTGTGGACCAAAGATAGTCTACGCCAGAAATAAACAACCCCTCATAAGGGATTCTTAAGCAACAATAACGGTGAAGGTCACAATGCCTGTGATGATCGCAATAACCAATGCTATTTGGCCGTATAGCTGTGTTTTTGACATTTGTGCATTATTTCCACCTCCCAATGTATTATTTGTTGGCATTTGGAATCAGTTTTATTCCTATGGAATATACTCATTTTTCTTTGTAATTCAAAATTACTCCAGCCTTTAATCAACACATAATGAGCAACTTAATGCCACAAAAAACCCCGAGAATACTCGGGGTTTTAAAAATCTTTTAAAAAGTTTTATGATCCGCATGCAATGCATTCGTCAGCATTGTCAATCGAGCAGGCGATTTTTTCAGCATCAGAAGGAGTATCATTCATGGTAGCCATGGCTGCCTTCTGGGCTTTCACTCTAGCTTCTATTTCCGCCTCTGCTACAGGGACAGCAGCAGGGGATTTATCGACCTTATCAACAATGACACCTTCGCTAACACCTGGCGTTACATTGGTCTGTGCATTTTTCTTCACGGTAAATTTAATCGCAGATGTTGCAGGCTTAGAACGCAAGTAATACATACCTGTCTTCAATCCTTTCTTCCACGCATAGAAGTGCATCGAAGTCAATTTACCCATATTTGGAGCCTCCATAAATAGGTTCAAGCTTTGGCTTTGATCGATGAATAAACCACGATCTGCAGCCATGTCCAAAATATCACGCATTGAAATTTCCCAAACAGTCTTGTAAATAGCTTTTAAGTTCTCTGGTACGCCTTCGATGTTCGCTACAGATCCGTTTGAAGCCATTAGAGCATTCTTCATGTCTTCATTCCATAATCCAAGCTCAATCAAATCATGCAGCAAGTGCTTGTTCACAACAATGAACTCACCTGAAAGAACACGGCGCGTATAGACGTTGGAAGTGTATGGCTCGAAACACTCATTATTTCCAAGAATCTGAGAGGTAGATGCGGTTGGCATCGGTGCCATCAACAAAGAGTTACGAACGCCATATTTCTTAATTTCACCTCGAAGCGTTTCCCAATCCCAACGACCGCTCAATTCTTTGTCCTTCACACCCCAAAGGTTGTGTTGGAATTTGCCTTTTGAAATAGGTGAGCCCTTGTAGGTTTCGTACGGTCCATCCGCTCTCGCCTCATCTTTTGAAGAGGTCACTGCAGCGTAATACATGGTTTCGAATATCTCTTTATTCAAGGCTTTAGCTTCTTCAGAGTCAAAGGCCAAGCGCATTTTGATGAAGGTATCTGCTAGTCCCTGTACACCGAGTCCCACCGGACGGTGACGCATGTTTGAATTTCTTGCTTCTACCACTGGGTAGTAGTTGCGATCAATCACCTTGTTCAAATTCTTGGTCACCTTGTAGGTCACGTCAAATAGTTTCTCGTGGTCAAACTCACCTTCTTCTGTCACAAACATTGTCAATGCAATGGAAGCAAGGTTACAAACCGCGATTTCATCAGGAGATGTGTATTCGAGAATCTCCGTACATAAGTTTGATGAGCGAATAGTTCCCAAGTTTTGCTGATTCGACTTCAGGTTTGCAGCATCCTTGTAGAGCATGTATGGGGTTCCTGTCTCGATTTGACTCTCCATGATTTTACCCCATACTTCACGAGCTTTTACGGTGCGACGTCCACGACCCTCTTTTTCGTATTTCGTGTAGAGTTTCACAAATTCATCCCCGTGGCAATCGAAAAGACCAGGACATTCGTTTGGACACATCAAAGTCCAATCTTCATTGGTTTCTACACGCTCCATGAACAAATCCGGAATCCACATGGCATAGAACAAATCGCGGGCACGCATTTCCTCTTTACCATGATTCTTCTTCAAATCAAGGAATTCATATATATCAGCATGCCAGGGCTCTACGTAAATAGCGAAAGAACCTTTGCGCTTACCTCCACCTTGATCCACGTAACGAGCAGTATCGTTATACACACGAAGCATAGGTACAATACCATTGGAAGTACCGTTTGTACCGCCAATGTATGATCCTGTTGCGCGAATATTGTGGATGCTCAATCCAATACCACCGGCACTTTGGGAAATTTTGGCTGTTTGCTTCAACGTGTCGTAAATACCGTCAATACTATCTTCCTTCATGGTCAACAAGAAACAAGAAGACATTTGTGGCTTCGGTGTTCCTGCATTGAAAAGCGTAGGAGTAGCATGTGTCATGTATTTCTTGCTCATGAGCTCATAAGTCTCAATGGCACTTTCTAGATCATCTTTATGAATACCAATACTCACGCGCATGAGCATGTGCTGAGGACGTTCCACAATTTTACCGTGCATGCGTAAAAGGTAAGAGCGTTCTAGCGTTTTGAATCCAAAGTAGTCATAACTGAAATCTCTATCATAAATTAATTGAGAATCCAAAAACTCAGCATTTTTCTGGATGATCTCATACACATCGTCCGCAATCAGTGGGGCGGGTTTACCCGTTTCTGGGTTGATGTATTCGTACAAATCAGTAACCGTTTCTGAAAAACTTTTCTTCGTACTCTTGTGCAAGTTACTTACCGCGATGCGAGCCGCTAGATTTGCATAATCAGGATGTTTGATTGTCATAGATGCAGCTGTCTCTGCCGCCAAGTTATCCAACTCAGCAGTGGTCACCCCATCATAGACGCCGTCAATAACACGTTTCGCAACAGCTACTGGATCAACATATTCGCTGAGCCCATAACAGAGTTTTTCGATTCGTGCAGTGATTTTGTCAAATTTGACCGCTTCTTTACGGTTATCCCTTTTTAATACTCGCATCATGGTTGTTCTCGGAGATTATACGGTTACGGAAAAATGTGTGTTATTGTCTTAGAAATTCAAATCTGCAAAAGCATCATCGATGTTGTGGCTACTCTGTTCTTCACCAACCCCAGCTTTTTTGTATTCAGAGACCCGTTTCTCAAAGAAGTTGGTCTTCCCTTCTAATGAGATCATATCCATGAAATCAAATGG
>DMQR01000121.1 GCA_003455605.1 Cryomorphaceae bacterium
GGGTCGCTTTTTTTAATGCTCTTATCTCTAGAAGACCGCGCTCGCAATCTCTTTGATGTTGGCGCTCGTGCCCATGCTGTAGTAATGCAGCACTGGCACTCCAGCCGCTTTCAACTCCTTACTCTGCTGAATACACCACTCGATGCCCAACTGCTTTACTTGCCCATTATCCTTGCACTTAATCGCTTGAATGGCCAATTCGTCCGGAATGTCCACGTGGAAAATTTGCGGTAAAATGCTCAATTGACGCTTGGTCGACAATGGCTTCAATCCAGGAATAATGGGCACATTAATACCCGCTTCACGACACTTATCGACGAAGGCGAAATACTTCGAGTTGTCGAAAAAGAGTTGGGTGACGATATAATCGGCCCCAGCTTCCACTTTAGCCTTCAAATGCTCAATATCAATGTTATAGGAAGGTGCCTCGAAGTGCTTCTCCGGATATCCGGCCACCCCAATACAAAAATTTGTTGCGGTGGTATTCTGCAAATCCTCGTCCAAATAATTCCCTTGGTTCAATTGCTTAATCTGCTTGACCAAATCAATGGCAAAGGAATTACCCTCGGGGTGCGGCGTAAAATAGCTCTCGTGCTTGGCCTGATCTCCACGCAATGCCACCACATTCTCTATACCTAAGAAGTTCAGATCAATCAGCAAGTTCTCGGTATCCTCCTTCGAGAATCCCCCACACAACACATGCGGCACCGTCTCGGTATCATAGCGGTGCATGATCGCAGCACATATACCAACCGTTCCAGGGCGTTTACGCACCACTTTCTCCTGAAGCAAGCCATTGTCCAGTCGCTTGTACACGGTCTCCTCACGATGATAAGTAACATCAATAAACGGCGGCTTGAATTCCATCAACGGATCGATGTTGGTGAAAATCTCTTGGGCACGCTGTCCCTTAAGTGGCGGCAGAATTTCGAAGGTGAATTCACACCCCTTGGTATTCGCTAGTATATCAGTAATCTTCATATCAATAATTTAAATTCGGAGCCAACCACTTCTCTGCGAGCTCCATGCTGATCCCGCGCATAGCTGCGTAGGCCTCTACTTGATCTTTGGCCAATTTTCCTACGGCGAAATATTTGCTTTCCGGATGAGCGAAGTAATACCCACTCACACTAGCCGCGGGATACATGGCGAGGCTTTCAGTCAATGACATTCCTATTTTCTCAGCCTGCAACAGCTCAAAAATGGTCTCTTTGTCCAAGTGGTCGGGACATGCCGGGTATCCTGGAGCAGGACGAATTCCGCTGTACTTTTCTGCAATTAGATCGTCATTGGTGAGCTGCTCGTCCGGAGCATATCCCCAGAACTCACGGCGCATACGAAGGTGAAGGTATTCTGCTAATGCTTCGGCTAATCTGTCCGCCAATGCCTTTAACATCAATGCGTTGTAATCGTCCATAGCATCCTCAAATTGCTTTAAAGGACCTTCCATATCCAAGCCTGCCGTCACTGCGAAACATCCTACATAATCTTGCACACTTCCTTCTGGAGCTACAAAATCTGCAAGACTTTGGAATTTAGACTTCTCTCCCATCTGACGCAGAGCATAGAAACTACCTAGTTCCCCATTGGGGCCAATCTTAATTTCTTCACCAGCACTGTTGGCCGGGAAAATACCGTATGCTGCCTTGAGCGTGAGCCATCCGCCCTTCTTGATATCACGAAGCATGGCCTGCGCATCTTTAAAGAGCTTCTTGGCTTCTTCACCTACCACATTATCCTCGAGAATTCTCGGGTACTTTCCAAAGAGCTGCCAGGTCTGGAAGAACGGCGTCCAGTCGATGTATGGAATAACATCAGCCACCGCAATATCGTGCACCAGTCTGCTGCCAATGAATTTTGGCGTGGGAACAGTGCTTTTATCAAAGACCAATTTTGGTTTGTTCTGCTGCGCAAATTCGAAAGGCACCAAAGCTTTGCGCTCGCGTTGCTTCGCATACCCTTCTCTCACTTTTTCAAGCGAGGCTTTCTCTTGCAATACATAAGTAGGCCCTTCGCTTGAAAGCAGCTTGGAGCTCACACCTACTGCACGGCTGGCGTCGCTTACGTGCATTACTGCACCGCTGTACTCTGGATCAATCTTCACCGCAGTATGCGCTCTTGAAGTGGTCGCACCACCAATCAGCAATGGAATGTGCATATTCATGCGCTCCATTTCCTTGGCGATATGGATCATTTCATCCAAGGAAGGCGTGATTAGCCCACTGAGTCCCAAAACGTCCACTTGGTGTTCCTGAGCAGCTTGCAGAATCTTCTCTGGAGGCACCATCACCCCGAGGTCAATGATTTCAAAGTTGTTACATGCGAGTACAACACCCACAATGTTCTTACCGATATCGTGTACATCGCCTTTTACCGTAGCCAATAAGACTTTACCGGCGCTCGAGCTGCCGCCCTCAGCCTTCTCGGCTTCTAGGTAAGGCAGAAGATAGGCCACCGCCTTTTTCATCACGCGGGCACTCTTCACTACTTGGGGCAAGAACATTTTCCCTTCCCCAAAAAGGTCACCTACGACATTCATTCCGTCCATTAGGGGACCTTCGATCACTTCTAGGGGGCGCGCGAACTGCTGGCGTGCTTCCTCGACATCTTCGTCAATGAATTCGGTAATTCCCTTGATAAGAGCATGTCCCAGACGCTTTGCAACGGTCTCATTACGCCACTCAAGGACCTTCGCCTCGTCTTTAACGGTACCTTCTACGGTCTGCGCAAATTCGAGCAATCGTTCTGTCGCATCGTCTCTACGATCAAGAAGTACATCCTCGATGTAGGTCATTAATTCTTTATCTACTTCCTCGTAAACCTCAAGCATCGTTGGATTCACAATTCCCATGCTCATTCCGTTTTGAATGGCGTGGTACAAGAAAGAAGCATGCATAGCCTCTCGAACCGTATTGTTACCTCGGAAGCTGAAGCTTACGTTGCTCACCCCACCACTTACTTTGGCGTACGGAAGGTTTTCACGGATCCATTTGGTCGCACGGAAAAAGTCCAATGCATTCAAGCGGTGCTCCTCCATACCCGTGGCTACCGGGAAAATATTGGGATCGAAAATGATGTCTTCCGGTGGGAAGCCCACCTTTTCGGTAAGTACCTTGTACGAACGTTCACAGATTTCAATGCGACGCTCGTAGTTATCTGCCTGGCCGTCCTCATCAAATGCCATAACAATGACTGCCGCACCGAAGCGCTTGATGGTGGTGGCTTGATGGATGAATTCCTCTTCTCCGCCCTTCAAGGAAATGGAATTAACCACACTTTTTCCTTGAACACACTTTAATCCTGCCTCGATGATCTCCCATTTGGAAGAATCTATCATGATGGGAATGCGAGCGATATCCGGTTCTGCAGCAATAAGATTTAAGAAGGTCGTCATGGCTTCCACCCCATCGATCATCCCTTCATCCATATTCACGTCCAAGATTTGAGCGCCCCCCTCGACTTGGTCGCGTGCAATATCCAAGGCTTCGTCAAACTGACGCTCCTTGATCAAGCGCAAAAACTTACGCGAACCCGTTACGTTCGTACGCTCACCAACGTTTACAAAGTTGGTCTCCTCAGTAATTACGAGTGGTTCTAACCCACTCAGGCGCATAGGACGCGGTGGAAGGTTAGTGCTCATAGGTTCTTGGGCTGTAATTTTTAGATAAGTCAGCAATGGCTTTAATGTGTGCCGGTGAGGTACCGCAGCAACCGCCAATGATATTAATCAAGTTCAAATCCAAATAATCTTTGATCTGCGCTGCCATCTGCTCGGGTGTCTCGTCGTATTCACCAAAGGCATTTGGCAATCCCGCATTCGGGTGTGCACTCACCGCAAACGGCGCTTTGGCATCTAAGGTTTGCAGATAAGGCATTAATTGTTTGGCGCCCAAGGCACAATTCAAACCAACACTAAGTAATGGTGAGTGGCTTACCGAGATTAAGAACGCCTCCGTAGTTTGGCCGCTAAGTGTACGCCCAGAAGCATCGGTGATGGTACCACTCAACATGATTTCAACTTCTTTTCCGCTCGCTTCAATAACATCTTGGGCTGCAAACAGTGCGGCCTTTGCATTGAGGGTGTCAAAGACAGTTTCAATTAGAAGGATATCTACACCTGCTTGTACAAGTGCTTCACATTGCTCGAAATAGGTCTTCTTGAGATCGTCAAAGGTCACTGCTCGGTAGCCTGGATTATTGACATCAGGACTTAATGATGCTGTCTTATTTGTAGGCCCTACAGAACCTGCAATGAATTTAGGCCCTTGACCTCCTTCCGCCTGATAACGCTCGATGGCGCGACGCGCGGCCTCCACAGCTGCTATATTCAATTCTACTACGAGATCACTCATGTGATAATCCTCCATAGAAATGGAATTCGCATTAAACGTATTGGTTTCAAGGATGTCGGCGCCCGCCTCCAAATAGGCGTAATGTATATCTTCAATGGCCTTAGGCTGGGTAAGTACCAGCAGGTCGTTATTCCCTTTCAACGGGTGAGCGTAGTCTTTAAAACGTTCGCCACGGTAATCTTCTTCTTCAAACTTGTAGGCTTGAATCATGGTACCCATCGCGCCGTCGAGCACGAGAATCTTTTCCTTTATGGACTGTTGTATTGTCATCTCCTTGTTGGTTAGGTGCTATGAAGAAAGCGTGGAGATGCAGAGATCCGTATCATTCCCTTTCGGGTGGGTGGTGGCACCCGGCGCTTCCGGGTTGCCAAGACTTCACAGGGCCCAATCCCTCCGTCTTTCTTGATAGCGAGACAAAAGTAGAACGGATTTTTCGAAAATTTAAAATGAAATACATACAATTTCATTTTGTTTTCTACTTTTGACGCCGTGGAAGGATTTGACTGCTTGCAACCACAGTAAAAAATGCTAAATACAGATCACAGCATCTCGCTAAGCAAGCAACCACCTCCTTTCTGGCTAATCTAACAGCAACCCAAAACAGAATAGAGATGTCTTACTTTTTTACATCCGAAAGCGTATCCGAAGGGCACCCAGATAAAATCGCTGATCAAATTTCAGATGCCATTATCGATAACTTCTTGGCCTTTGACCCTCAGTCAAAAGTGGCCGTTGAAACTCTTGTGACTACAGGCCAAGTAGTTTTGGCCGGCGAGGTGAAATCTTCTGCCTACCTTGACGTTCAAAGCATCACGCGTCGTGTGATTGATCGCATCGGCTATACCAAGAGTGAATATATGTTTGAGGCCAATTCTTGTGGGGTCCTCAGCGCCATCCACGAACAAAGTTCAGATATCAATCAAGGCGTTGACCGCGGATCGATTCAAGAACAAGGCGCCGGTGACCAAGGAATGATGTTTGGCTACGCTTCGAACGAAACAGATAATTACATGCCATTGGCATTGGACTTGAGCCACAGAATCCTAAAGAAATTAGCCAAGTTTCGTCGCGACGGCAGCCAAATTGATTATCTACGTCCGGATTCAAAAAGCCAGGTAACCATAGAATACGGTGATGATCACAAACCTCAGCGCATTGAGGCTATCGTAGTAAGTACGCAGCACGACGACTTCGGCCCAACCGACGATGCTATGTTGGCCAAAATCAAAAAAGACATCATTGAACAGGTCATTCCTGCAGTTAAGGTAGAACTACCCCCACACATCCAAGCATTATTCGGCGACAATATCAAATACCACATCAACCCCACGGGTAAATTCGTGATCGGTGGACCACACGGAGATACCGGATTGACCGGCCGTAAAATCATCGTAGATACCTACGGTGGTAAGGGTGCGCACGGTGGTGGTGCTTTCTCAGGAAAGGATCCATCTAAAGTAGA
>DMQR01000175.1 GCA_003455605.1 Cryomorphaceae bacterium
CTTTTCTATACCTTCTATGAGCGTACCGATGTGGAATCCTACGAGCGAAGACCTCTGGTAATATCCTTTAACGGAGGGCCCGGCTCAGCTTCAGTGTGGATGCACCTGGCATATACCGGACCAAGTGTTTTAAACATTGATGACGAAGGCTATCCCATTCAACCCTATGGATATCAGGATAATCCCTACTCCATTTTAGATGTGGCGGACATAGTGTTTGTAAACCCCGTGAATACCGGCTACTCGCGAATTCTGCATCCAGAGGCAGACCACAAACAATTCTTCGGGGTGAATCAAGATATCGCATATCTGGCCGAATGGATTAACACCTTTGTAAGCCGTGTAGACCGTTGGGCCTCTCCCAAATATCTTATTGGCGAAAGTTACGGGACTACGCGTGTTTCAGGATTAGCTAACGTTCTTCAAAACCGTCATTGGATGTACATTAATGGGGTCATTTTGGTGTCTCCTACTGGTTTAGGAATCGACCGGTCCGGTCCTGTAAATCAAGCCAATCGCTTGCCGTATTACACCGCCGCCGCGTGGTATCATGAGCAGCTTCCAGAAGATCTTCAGTCCCTAGACCTTCTCGATGCATTGGCGACATCGGAAGAGTTTACCCAAAATGAACTCATCCCCATCCTTGCTAAAGGAGCTTGGATGAGTGCTGATGAAAAAAACCATGCTATCACTCAATTTGCGCGTTATTCTGGGCTAGCTCAAGAAGTTATCAGACAACACAACCTAGATGTACCCACCTCTTTTTTTTGGAAAGACCTACTACGACATGAAGGCCATACTATAGGGCGACTAGATTCACGCTACAAAGGCCTTGATCGCTCGGATGCCGGAACTCGTCCTGACTTTAACTCTGAACTTACCTCATGGCTTCATTCCTTTACACCAGCCATTAATATGTACTTTAAGCAAAAGCTCAACTATGACACCGATGTAAAATACAATATGTTTGGCCCAGTAAGTCCTTGGGATCGAAGTGGCGACAGAACCGGTGAACAACTACGTGGTGCCATGGCACAAAATCCATACCTACATGTACTTATTCAGGGCGGCTACTACGACGGCGCGACCACCTATTACGACGCAAAATATACTATGTGGCATCTTGATCCTTCCGGAAAAATGAAAGATCGTCTCGAATTCAAAGGTTACCGGAGCGGACACATGATGTACCTGCGCCGAGAGGATCTGAAAAATGCCAATGACGATATTCGTTATTTTATCCAAAAAAGCTTGGCCCCCGCCGGCGCTCCTGCTAAATATTAGAACCTATACCATGCGATTCCTAACTCCTATTTCCATATTTCTCTTTCTTTTTTGGGTTCCAACAAATGCTCAAAACCCCGCCATTACCGAGCCTTACTATCCAGATAATTGGGGGGAGTGGGAAATATTGAGCCCAGAAGCCTCTGGCTTTGATCCCGTAAAGTTACAAGAAGCCATCGATTATGCCATTTCTATGGAAAGTGAGAATCCTCGGAATATGGAAATCAACCATTATGGTACTTTTGGAAGAGAACCATTTGGTGAGGGTATAGGGCCTTTTAAAAGCCGGGGAGAAATGACTGGTATTATTGTAAAAAATGGATACATCGTGGCCGAGTGGGGAAATCCGTTTCGGGTCGATATGACGCATAGCGTAACCAAAAGTTTCTTGAGCATGACCGTAGGACTGGCTTGGGATGATGGTCTCATTCGAGATGTACACGACAAAGTTGCCCCTTATATGGGTCCCATATTGGTTATAGACGACATATACAACAGAGATAAAGGATCCGAAGTGGGGGAGGCCCATTTCCTGATGCCCTTTCTTACGGATCATAATACCCAAATTACTTGGGAACATTTACTGCAACAAACCTCAGACTGGGAGGGAACTCTATTCGGGAAACCCGATTGGGCCGACCGTCCCTCCGGAGAGCGAAGTGAATGGATCACTCGTGAGCGTCATACGCCGGGAAATGTTTGGGAATACAACGATGTGCGAGTAAACCTACTAGCTCTTGCTACTTTAAACGTATGGCGGCAGCCGCTTCCCCAAGTACTCAAAGAACGCGTCATGGACAAAATTGGAGCCTCTCCCACATGGCGTTGGCATGGATACGAAAACTCCTGGGTACTGATTGATGGAAAACAGATGCAAAGCGTAAGCGGAGGAGGTCATTGGGGTGGAGGGATGTTTATTAGTGCGCGGGATCAGGCGCGCTTTGGGTTACTGACTTTGCGTGAAGGAAGTTGGAAAGGCGAGCAGCTTGTATCCAAGGAATGGATAAGAATGTCAAAAAATCCCACACAGGCTCGACCAAATTATGGGTATATGAACTACTTCCTAAATCCAAATCGCGAAGCTATGCCAGCAGCTCCTAAATCAGCTTTCTGGCATTTGGGTGCGGGTAATAATATGGTATACGTAGACCCTAAAAACGATTTGGTTGTTGTCGCTCGATGGATTCAAGGCACTGGGATGAACGGGTTGGTAGAGCGAATATTAGCTGCGATGGAATAGTATCCTCGAATACCAAATACAATCCAAAAAAACGTTTTATCTCTGGGTGGTTTTTATACATCAGTTTATACTATTACTAATAATTCCTATCCTATATATCCAATTCATTATGTATCATAGCCCAACGTATTTAAAAAAGGTATTTAGTACACCGCAGAAGCTTAGTTATGCGCTATTTTTTCTTTTACTAACAGCTACATTTTTGTTTCAGTGTTCGTCTAAGCAGCCATACAATGAAGATCAAACAATGTCCCTCAATGTCAAGAAGGCATCCTGGTCTATCATTGATACAATCGATTACACTACCTTAAATGCAGATATTGAATTAGGTAAACCAACCATGGATGTGGGGGTCTACCT
>DMQR01000054.1 GCA_003455605.1 Cryomorphaceae bacterium
AATGCAAACATTCGATGGTTTTTGAGCATCAATGCTGAAACCTTGCCTCAGCAAGCCAAAGATGACGGTAAAAAGACCTTCCGCTCATTGACCTTTGATCAATTGTCGTTCGATTTCTCTAAAGGATTTACGGATCTACATACAGCCTCATATGACCATATTTTAAATGGCGGTGGCTTCAGTGAAGTAGATGCGCAAAACGCCATAGCAATGGTTCACGAAATGAGAGAATTACCACTGTCAGAATGGGATAAAGAAGCCCACGAATTGGCCGCGTTACCACTGGCTCCACATCCCTTCAAAAATAATCGTTAGTATCTTATTATCAGACACTTAGCAAGTAACCAATAGTTATCCACATTGGTTTTATTTGCGTATGCTTTGTGGTAGATTTGGGTTTCACTCATTTTACGCTAAACGGGCATGTTTTTAATCTTTGATACAGAGACGACAGGTTTTCCTAAGGATTGGAATGCACCCTTGACGGACTTTGATAATTGGCCACGGGTCGTTCAGATTGCTTGGCAAATTCATGGACCGGAAGGGGAGTTGATCGATGTCCAAGATCATATCATATACCCAGACGGCTATGATATCCCGTTTAATGCTACGAAAATCCACGGTATTTCCACGGATCGTGCCAAGGCGGAAGGGAAGCCTCTCGCCGAAGTCTTGTCCACTTTTCAGTCGGCCATGGATACTTGTGAGTTCGTCATAGGTCACAATGTTCGCTTCGACTTGAATGTCACCGGATGCGAGTATTTACGAACCACAGGAGAGAATCCATTTACCACTAAAAAATCCTTGGATTCTTGTACGGAGAACACCGCAGAGCTTTGCCAAATCCCGGGTGGACGTGGTGGTCGCTATAAGCTTCCTAAACTTGAGGAGCTGCATCAGCACCTTTTTGGAGAAGGCTTTGATGAGGCGCACAATGCCGCTTTTGATGTGGAGGCCACGGCGCGCGTGTTTTTAGAACTCATCCGTATTGGCAACTTTACTCCCGCCGCCCTTGGTCGAGATGAGGCCTTTGTAGTGCGCTTCAAAGAGAAAAACCCTACAACCATTCAGGCCATAGGTCTTGCCGTTGAAGATGCGAAGGCAAAACGCGCGGAGGGATTGACCGGTGGGACAAGGGAAACCGTACCTCTTGAAGAAGATCTCGATGCGGATGATGTGCATTTCGCGCATCTGCACAATCATAGTCAGTTTTCCATCTTGCAAGCGACCAGCGTAGTCGCAGATTTGGTTCGGGCGGCCGTAGACGACGGCCACGATGGTGTGGCATTGACGGACTTGGGTAATATGATGGGAGCTTTCCATTTCAACCGAGCGGTGATGGCCGTGCCAGGGAACAGAGAGGCCTATGAACACAATGAAGAGGTTAAAAAAGGAGAACTCGATGAACCCTTGAAGCCCTATCCATTCGTGGGTGTTATCGGTTGTGAGTTCTATGTTTGTGAGGACAGATTAGACCGCACCAAAAAAGACGATGGTTACCAGATCATCCTGCTCGCCAAGAATAAAAACGGGTATCACAATCTTGCCAAGCTTAGCAGTGAGGGGCAGTTGCATGGATATTATTACGTGCCGCGAATTGATAAGAAGGTCCTACTTGATCACAAGGATGACCTCATCGTACTCAGCGGTGGTCTCCGCGGGGAAATACCTTCGCTTTACCTAAATGTAGGGGAGCAGCAGGCCCGTGAGGCCTTGCTCTGGTGGCACGAGCACTTCGGGGAAGATTTTTATCTTGAGCTCAATAGGCACGGTTTGGACGAGGAAAACCACGCTAATACCCAGTTGCTCGCCTATGCCGAAGAATATGGCATCAAATACATCGCCGCGAATAACACCTTCTATTTGACGCAGGAAAATGCCGAAGCCCATGATATCCTTCTTTGTGTAAAGGAGGGTGCGCAAAAGAGTACGCCTATTGGTCGGGGTCGTGGCTTCCGCTATGGTTTTCCAAACCAAGAATTCTATTTTAAGGACAAGCAGGAGATGGCGAATCTCTTCGCCGATCTGCCTGAAGCCTTGAATACCACCAAAGAGATTTTAGATAAGGTGGAGCTCTATCCCTTAGAGCGTAACGTACTCCTTCCGGCGTTTGACATTCCCGAGGAGTTTCAGGATGCACAGGATAAGGTGGATGAAGGTCAGCGCGGTGAAAATGCCTATCTGCGCCATTTGACATACGCGGGAGCGGAGAAGAGATATGGTGAACTCACAGATGATATTAAGGAGCGTTTAGATTTTGAATTAGAAACCATCGCCCGTATCGGATATCCTGGTTATTTCTTGATTGTTCAAGACTTCTGTGAAGCAGCCAGGCAGATGGGCGTGAGCGTGGGTCCAGGTCGTGGTTCGGCAGCGGGATCGGCGGTGGCTTATGCTACAGGTATTACGAATGTGGATCCTATCAAGTACGATCTGCTATTCGAGCGTTTCTTGAATCCGGAGCGCGTATCACTTCCGGATATTGACATTGACTTTGATGATGAAGGCCGCGACAAGGTCATTCAATACGTGATTGATAAATATGGCGCTTCTCAAGTAGCACAGATCATCACTTATGGTTCAATGGCAGCCAAAAGCTCCATCCGCGATGCGGGCAGGGTTTTGGAACTGCCTTTGCCGGATACGGATCGCATCGCGAAATTGATTCCCGATATGACCAAGCTGAAGAAACTATGGGATCTCAGTGATAAAGAACTAAGTAAAAATTTCTCGTCGGACGAGGCCCAACAAGTCGCTCAGCTCAAACAATTAGCGGATGGCGATTCATTGGAAGCGACAACTATTAATCAAGCCAGAGTTCTCGAGGGTTCGTTAAGAAACACCGGTATTCATGCGTGTGGGGTGATTATCACACCAAGTGATATACGCGAGCTCGTACCAGTGGCGCGTGCCAAAGATAGCGAGATGTGGTGTACGCAATTTGATAACTCTGTTGTGGAAGATGCCGGACTGCTTAAAATGGATTTCTTGGGACTCCGTACGTTGACCATTATCAAGGAAGCATGTAGGTTGATTAATCAACGTCAAGGGGTAGAATTGGACCCAGATAGTTTCCCTCTAGACGATGCCAAAACCTATGAGCTTTTCCAGCGTGGCGAAACTGTCGGAATCTTCCAGTACGAGAGTGCTGGAATGCAGAAGTATCTGAAGGAGCTCAAGCCAACGGAGTTTGCAGATTTAATTGCCATGAACGCCCTGTATCGGCCAGGTCCGCTGGAATACATTCCTGAATTCATCGACCGTAAACACGGCCGTAAGGAGATTACATACGATTTAGATGCCATGGAGGGCAAGCTTAAAGAAACATATGGAATTACGGTATATCAGGAGCAAGTAATGCTCTTATCGCAAGAATTGGCGGGCTTTACTAAGGGCCAAGCGGATATGTTACGTAAAGGGATGGGTAAGAAACAGAAGCACATCATTGATAAGCTCAAGCCTATGTTCCTCGACGGTGGGGAAGAGCGCGGCCATCATCGCGATGTACTTGAGAAAGTTTGGAAGGATTGGGAATCATTTGCGTCGTATGCATTTAACAAATCGCACTCTACATGTTACGCATGGGTGGCCTATCAGACGGCCTACCTAAAAGCACACTATCCAGCCGAATTCATGGCTTCGGTGCTCTCTAACAATATGTCCGATCTAAAGGCGGTGACCTTCTTTATGGAAGAATGCCGCCGTATTGGTGTATCTGTTTTGGGGCCTTCGGTGAATGAAAGTTTGTTGCGCTTTAGCGTGAATAATGGCGGCGCGGTTCGTTTCGGAATGGGCGGTATGAAAGGTGTTGGAGAAAATGCCGTTCGCGAAATTATTGCCAAGCGTGAAGATGACGGATTGTACAAGGACCTGTTTGATTTGCTCGAACGAATTGACCTACGCCAAGCGAACCGTAAAACCATCGAGTGTTTGATTCTCGGAGGTGCCATGGATGATTTTGCAAATACCCACCGCGCAATGTATTTCTCCGAGGAGGAAGGTGGCAGGACTTTCGTTGAAAAGGCGATCAAATACGTTCAGAATAAGAAGAATGATGCGGAAAGCGCCCAAGCCTCGCTCTTTGGGGAAGGCTCTGCGGAGGAATTGCCACCACCAAAAATGCCGTCCATCAATCCTTGGCCATCCATCATCGCTCTTAAAAAAGAAAAGGAAATCAACGGTATGTACCTCAGTTCACACCCGCTGGATGATTATCGTGCTGAGATTAAGTACTTCTGTACAGCAGAACTTAATAAGCTCAATAATGTAGAAAGTATGATTGGTCGAGAGGTTATGATTGCGGGAATTGTTACGGATGCCCAGCACCGTATTTCAAAGATGGGTAAAGGCTGGGGAATTTTCCGAATGGAGGATTTCACCGGTGATTATGAATTTCGACTCTTTGGAGAGGATTATCTTAAATTCAAGCATTACTTCGAAAACGAGCAGATACTCTTTGTGAAAGCTCGAGGACGAAAGTACAATCAGCGTCAAGGTGAGGGATTTGTGGAGCGTATGTCTATAGATGTAGCGGATGTTAGTTTGTTGGCGGATGTATTGAAGAAGGAAAGTAAGAGCTTAGATGTACAATTAGCATTGGAAAAGTTAGATACAAAACTCGTGGATGAATTGCACGATATCCTCAAGATGTACCCGGGTAAGAAACGCGTGAAGCTACATGTAATCGATACAGAAGAAGAGCTCGATGTGAAGCTTACAGTTAAAGATTTCAAGGTGGCTATCGATAAAGGCCTATTGAAAGATTTGGAGATGCATCCGTATTTAATGCCAAAAATTAATTCCTAATGAAGCGTTGTGGCGTGTGATTTATAAGGAGATATTGTCGGAGCGTGCCCGAATATCTGCGGTTCATTAGCCTAAGGGAACTCATTGGGTCAGAATAGGCCATAGGGTACGCACCATGTTGTTGCCGTAGGTTGTTAACACTTGGGCACTAAGAGGTGTGAATAACATCGATAGGCACATAGGCACTCTCTATTAATTCATAGGGTAATTTGGTCTTACTTTTGATTATCCAATAAGAAAACACATAAGATTATGGCACTCAAAATAACCGAAGCGAATTTTGAAGAAGTAGTAATGAAATCAGATAAGCCGGTATTAGTTGATTTCTGGGCAGAATGGTGCGGTCC
>DMQR01000176.1 GCA_003455605.1 Cryomorphaceae bacterium
TGCTTCGATTAAATTCATCCGATCTACGACCTACCTCATCAACAACCTGATCCTTTCTTTGGCCCTCGCAGTAGTAGCCATCTCGATCATCATGGCACTATTGTTCATGAGCGGAAGAATGGTCTTAATTTCCATGATCCCAAACCTCATTCCTATGCTCATTACCGCTGGTATCATGGGGCATACGGGCATACCTTTGAAACCATCAACCATCTTAGTTTTTAGTATTGCCTTTGGTATTTCCGTAGATGATAGTCTGCACTTCTTGGCGAAATACCGTCAAGAGTTGAAATCAAACGGTTGGAATATAAGGTGGGCCGTGAAGAGCTCCATTTTGGAAACCGGCTTAAGCATGTTCTATACCTCTGTAGTGTTATTCTGTGGCTTCTCTGTTTTCATGACGTCGAGTTTTGCGGGTAATCAGAGTCTGGGTTTGTTAACCTCGATTACTCTTTTTGTAGCTATGTTGAGCAATCTTCTTCTGTTGCCTTCGTTCTTAATGACGATGGAAAAATGGGTCACCAAGAAGGATTTAAGTGAGAACATTATCGATATTTATGATCCAGAGGTAGATCCAGACGAATCAGAAAGCTAGAATTATGAAGGGCATTATTCTTGCCGGCGGGTCCGGCACCAGATTACATCCATTGACCTTGGCGGTGAGTAAACAACTCATGCCAGTCTACGACAAGCCCATGATTTATTACCCGTTGAGCACGTTGATGCAAGCGGGTATTCACGAGATCCTCATAATTACGACTCCACACGACGCACACTTGTTCCAAAAGTTGTTGGGCGACGGATCTCAGCTAGGGTGTCGCTTCGAATACAAGGTTCAAGAACGTCCGGAAGGATTGGCTCAAGCATTCATTTTAGGTGAGGAGTTCACAGGAGAGGATAGTGTTGCGCTAATATTGGGCGATAATATTTTCTACGGTTCGTCCATGGCGAACATATTGAAAGCGAGTAAAGACCCTAACGGCGGTGTGGTATTTGCCTATCGCGTGAACGATCCGGAGCGCTATGGGGTGGTGGAATTTGATCAACAAATGAAAGCCCTGAGTATAGAAGAGAAGCCAGCGGAGCCCAAGAGCGATTATGCTGTTCCAGGATTGTATTTCTACGACAATAGAGTGGTGGATATTGCCAAAAATTTGAAGCCAAGTCCTCGAGGTGAGTTGGAAATCACTGATGTGAACAAGATCTACCTCGAGATGGGGGCCTTAGAAGTGGGAGTTTTGGACCGTGGAACGGCGTGGTTAGATACGGGAACTTTTGCCAGTCTGCAGCAAGCGGGTCAGTTCGTGGAGGTCATTGAAGAGCGTCAAGGATTGAAGGTAGGTTGTATTGAAGAGGTTGCTTTCGAGCAAGGTTTTATTGATGCTGCACAGCTCGAACAATTGGCCCAACCTCTCGTTAAGAGTGGGTACGGAGAATACCTTATAAAACTCTTGCGATAAATGAAAGACCTTGCCGCCTTACAAGCCTTATTCCAAAAAGAAATAGATGCCTTACAATTAGGATTAGCACCCGATAAGCTATACGATCCTATGCATTACATAATGAACCTTGGTGGGAAGCGATTGCGTCCTGTTTTGGCGTTGATGGGGGCGGGATTGTACGGAGATCCTTCGAAGGCCATGCCTCAAGCGATGGCCATTGAGCTTTTCCATAACTTTTCGCTCATTCATGACGATATCATGGATGCTGCTCCGTTGCGACGTGGTCAGGATACGGTACACATGAAGTGGGACGAGAATATCGGAATCCTAAGCGGAGATGGTATGCTCGTCAAGGCGTATCAATATGTGGCGCAATGTTCACAGAAATTGTTACCCGAGGTATTGGCGACGTTCTCTAAGACAGCTATGGAGGTCTGCGAGGGCCAGCAGATGGACATGGATTTTGAAACCATGGACCAAGTGCCTTTGGATATGTATATCAATATGATCCAATTCAAGACTTCGGTCTTGCTGGGTTGTGCGATGAAAATTGGTGCGCTCGTAGGCGGTGCCACAGAGGAGGATGCTGAGGCGTTGTATGAATTTGCACTGTTGTTGGGGACTTCGTTCCAGATTAAAGACGATTACCTTGATGTCTATGGCGATCCAGAGAAATTTGGAAAGCAAGTAGGCGGGGATATTTTGAGCAATAAGAAGACCTTGTTGTGGATCGAGGCAGAGAAACGCGCGGCCCTGCAGCGCATCGACTTTTCTGAATATGCTGCAATGCCGCCCAACGAGGACAAGGTGGAATCTTTCCAAGAGCTGTACAAAATTTTGGATGTGGATGCCTTTGCCAAAAGCGAGATAGATCGCTACTACCAGCTGTCTCTTGAAGCCTTAGATAAGGTCTCCTTGGACCTACAAACCTTGGCGCCGTTGAAAGAATTTGCCCAATGGTTGCATGGACGTGAATCTTAATTGATTCCCCCATCTTTTCGGATTATTTTTGCCCCTTGTAAACACACACTTTCATGAATGTATTGGTTTTAGGTTCGGGAGGTCGCGAGCACGCATTATCTCATAAGATTTCTCAAAGTCCAAAATTGGGCAAGTTGTTTATCGCACCTGGAAATGCTGGAACGCATCAACTGGGCGAAAACGTCGCGATGAATATTGAAGATGCTGCTGAGGTGGGCGCCTTTGTGAAAGCCAATGCCATAGATATCGTAGTCATTGGTCCGGAAGCACCCTTAGTGGCTGGAGTCCATGATGGCTTGAAGGCCGATGC
>DMQR01000012.1:0-3632 GCA_003455605.1 Cryomorphaceae bacterium
CACAGCCTAAAGCCGCAGAGGAACGTTTAGTATGTCCTGAAGAAGATGAATTCAGTGGTTTTGTTTTTAAAATTCACGCGAACATCGATCCAAACCACAGGAATAGAATTGCATTTTTAAAGGTGGTAAGCGGAAAGTTCGAGCGTAATAAGCAATACACACATACTCGAACTGGTAAAACCTTCAGGGTAAGTGCTCCAACGGCCTTTATGGCAGAAAAGAAGAGTACTATTAATGAAGCGTATCCGGGAGACATTATTGGTATACCGGATAACGGCACCTTCAGAATTGGCGATACTGTAACTATGAAGGAAGATCTACACTTTACTGGTATTCCGTCATTCTCTCCTGAGCATTTCCGCTTCATCAATAATGATGATCCGCTAAAAGCAAAGCAATTAGCCAAGGGAATTGACCAGTTAATGGATGAAGGTGTAGCCCGGTTATTCACCTTAAAGCAAAATAACCGCAAGATTATCGGTACTGTAGGGGCCCTTCAATACGAAGTGATACAGTACAGATTGGAGCATGAGTATAACGCTAAATGCAGCTACGAGGCTTTCACAGCGTATAAAGCCTGTTGGATCGAGAGCAGTAATGATTCACAATTAGCCCAGTTCAGTACCCTAAAACAACGTTACCTTGCGGAGGATAAATTTGGTCGCCTTGTATTCTTGGCAGATTCCCAATTTTCGTTGCAGATGGCGGAAGAAAAGTTCGATCAGATTACATTCCACCTGAAAAGCGAATTCTGATGAGTCACATCATTAATCATAGGTTAAACCAATTCTCTTGGGCAGTAGCAGCATTGTTACTACTCCCCTTACTCTTTACCAAAGGAATGTTTTTCGATGGATTAACCTATGCTACTATTGCAAGGAACCTTGAGGAAGGATTAGGAACCTTCTGGGCACCACATTATACTGCTTACATCCATCCAGAATTTTACGAGCACCCACCATTCTCATTTGTTATACACAGTATTTTCTACCGTCTCTTCGGTGATCAAGCATGGGTCGATAGAATCTACGCCTATACTCTATACGGTTTAAGCATTTTGATGATGCGGAGATTGTGGTCGCTGTTCATTGCCGCAGGACACCGCGCGTGGATTCCTCAATTAATCTGGACCATCACTCCTGGAGTGATTTGGGTACACCAAAACAACATGTTGGAAGCACCATTGAATACAGCCACATTAGCGGTCACTTGGTTGCTCATAGAAGGGACCTTTAAGCGAAATTACTTTTGGAGTGTCCTCGCCGGCGTCCTGTTATACATCGCCCTCGGTGTTAAGGGCCCTGTGGGCGCTTTTGTCATAATGGTCCTGCCTGTTTTAGCTGTTTTATTCCCAGAACACCGAAGGGCAAGTCTTTGGAGCGTTATGGCGATGATCATTTCATTCAGTGTACTGTTCAGCTATTCATATTTATATATACCCGATTTCAATAAGTTCTTCGAAGGCTACTTAAACAAACAGCTAATACCAACGCTTCGAGGTTTGCGCGAGCAAGCGGGCTCCGTGAGTGATAGCTTATGGACTATTGGGAAGCAATTTATCATTCCAATTACAGTACTCTCTATCCTCGTGATAAGAAAGAAGGCAAGCTATAAGATCCGTCGCGAATCTGTATTCTTCTTCATCATTGGATTGTGCGCTACCCTTCCATTTCTTTTCATGGACCGTCAGCACCATTACTACTTCATGCCTGCATTGGCATATTGGATCCTAGGTTTTGCCATATTGATGGAACAAAATCCATGGCCATGGGGTATTCAGCGTAAAAAATGGGTCATTAGATTGAAGATTACAAACCTCAGTATGTGGGTCCTTGCGATAGGATTAAGCCTTTACTTCAGCAAGAGTCCTTCGCGCGACAAGCACGCAATTAAGGCTATGAAAGTCATTTCTATAGATTACCCGGAATCTTCCATTCAGGTGGCACATTTGCCTTCTCAATGGAAGTGGGCAGCGATTGCGGCGCGTTATGAGAAGATTCAACTCTGCGAGGCACCTCAAGATCTGTACTTAAATGTGCGTGGAGAAAATGCTCCAGAAGGCTTCGAGCTCCTCACTGAATTTCCTAAGGCAGGATTTGATATCTACAAAAAAGCCACCCCATAAGGGTGGCTTTTTTACCTATATGACTTTGGATATTACTCTTCTCCTTCCATGAATTGAGCCATTACTAGATCACTAACCCCCATGTTGCTGAAACCTCCGTCGTTGTATAGGTTTTGCATGGTTACACGCTTGGTCAAGTCAGAGAACATGGCCACACAATAGTTAGCACAATCCTCGGCAGTAGCATTGCCTAGTGGCGACATTTTCTCAGCGTAGGCGATAAATCCACCGAAACCTTTTACACCGCTACCAGCCGTAGTTGGTGTAGGGCTTTGAGAAATGGTATTTACACGAACGTTCTTTTTCACACCCCAGTGATAGCCAAAGCTGCGTGCGATACTTTCCAAGTATGACTTGTTATCAGCCATGTCGTTGTAATCTGGGAAAGTACGCTGCGCTGCCATGTATGTAAGTCCAAGAATAGATCCCCACTCATTCATAGCATCTAAGTTCCAAGCAGTTTGCATCACCTTGTGGAAGCTCACGGCACTAACGTCCCATCCCTTTTGCAACCAGTCGTAATTTAAATCTGTATAGTGCTTGCCTTTACGGACGTTAACACTCATACCAATAGAGTGTAAGATGAAATCTATCTTACCTCCGAAGTTTTCCATGGCGCCTTGAATGAGTTTTTCTAGGTCTTCCATGCTCGTGGCATCTGCTGGAATGATTGGAGCATCTATGGCTTCAGCCAATTCGTCAAGCTCGCCCATTCTCATAGCAATAGGTGCATTGGTCAATACTACCTTACCGCCTTGTGCGTGAATTACTTGCGCAGCTTTCCAGGCGATAGAATCTGAATTAAGAGCGCCAAATACGATACCGCATTTACCACTCAATAGTCCATTTGACATAGTTATTAGCGTTGATTTGAATCGCTAAAATAGTCTTAATCGCGGTACAACAACACCTCTGCCTGCTTCAGAGCAGCATTTGTTATTAACGCTCCACTCAACATTCTAGCCACCTCCTGTACTCTCTCTGAGTCGTTTAGTGAGGTAACGGATGTATTTGTTGTCGTATCGGATTGGATTTTCTCCACCTTCCAATGCTGGTCTCCGTAGGCTGCAACTTGTGACAAATGTGTAATGGTAATAACCTGCTGACGCTTTGAAAGAGCTTTCATTGCAGCCCCAACCCGTTCTGCTGTAGAGCCGCTAACCCCCGTATCTATTTCATCAAAAATTTGACAGCTCAAACTTGTATGCTGGCTGAGCACGCTCTTTAATGCTAGTTTTACTCTGCTCATCTCTCCACCGGAAGCCACTTTTGACAGCACTTCCATCGGAGTACCTGGATTCGCAGAAAATTTAAAAACAGGTTTGAAGGTGCCGTGAATAGATGGTGAGGTTTCTTCCCAGGCCAATTCAAGTCTAGCTTTTGGAAGATCCACATTTGCCAAAGCCTTATTCAGGGTTTGTTGGATTTGTAGGGATGCATTAGTTCTCAATGCTTGAAGGACTCCGCCTAACTCTTGAACCTTTAAAGACCATTCTTTCATCAAGGT
>DMQR01000012.1:3865-5777 GCA_003455605.1 Cryomorphaceae bacterium
CAGGGTTTGTTGGATTTGAAGTGATGCATTTGTTCTCAATGCTTGAAGGACTCCACCTAACTCTTGAACCTTTAGAGACCATTCTTTAATCAAGGATGTAAGTTCCTTAATGCGATTACTCTTTTGATGAATGGTCTGAATGCGTCCAGCTATCTCATCGAATTTATCAACGAGATCATCGGCATCAAGTAGTTTATGTTTACTAACCAGAGCGTTAATCTTGGAAAGTCGCTCCTGAAGAGCATCTGCATCTACCTCTTGATTAAGTTCACTAGTTCTTTGGGCTGCAGACTTTTCTAATTGCTGCAATACTGAGATTACGGATTGTAGTTCAATAAGTTCGTTTTCGAATTCAGTTTGATCAATGGCCAAGCGTTGAAGTTTCGATTCGAGCGTAAATAATTGGTCCATTACTCCACCCTCCTTAGAATAAAGTTCATTCAATTCCTCAATGCTCTCTGAATATTTATGCTGATTCTTTACCCTCGCCAGTGTATTTTCAATGGTGCTAACTTCCCCCTTTTTGATATTGGCCGTATCTAGCTCATGGTACAGAAATTCGAAGTAATCCAGATCGTTCTCCTCATTAGACGATTGAAGCAGGTCAAATTCCTTTAAACAACTCTTCCATTCCTTAAAAGCGGCAGCATATGCAGCTTTCTCAACTTCTACAGATTCGAAGCTGTCTATCAGACCTAGTTGATCTTGAAGATTATGTAAAAGACCACTATCGCTCTGGCTATTGATATCGACCAATAGCGATGCAAAGAAATTTAGATGGGCGCTCTTTGCTGGAGTGTCATTGATAAAACCTCGTGATTTACCAGTTGGCAAAAGCTCTCGGCGGAAGACTGTGGTCGGTTCGTAATCGAAGTCTTTTGATTCAAATGTGTCACGCAAGTCCTCAGAAACTTGGAAACTCACCTCGACTATTGCCTTTTTAGTAGGATCCTTCAATAGACCTTTTGATGACATTCTATTTCCGAGTGCAGCACCTAAGGCACCCAGTAAAATACTTTTACCCGCTCCTGTTTCACCAGTCAATACAGTCATTCCTTGTCCTACTTCGATGTCGAGAGTGTCTATAAGAATGAAGTTCGATATACTTAGGCGTGTAATCATTTCTTAGCACCAAGATTTGCGTACTCACTAGAATGGGTTTGATCGATATTCTCCAGAGTAGATTGAAGATTCTTTGTATCTATACCCAATGAGGATGCGGTACTAAACACATTGACTATTTCCCCGTGTTTCGCATCGAAGAAGATGTTTAAAAGCCAACTATTTGGTCGCTTTTGATTGGGCTCTTTGAGCTTTTGAAGGCCAGTGCTTATGTTGGATAAGGCCAGTTCGTGGTTCTCTACCTTGTGCATAAGGTCTAGACCTTGACGGTGGTAGAGGTACCAACACTCCTTAACTGGCTCAAAAACAGGGCTATTGAGTTGGTCTGCAATCCAAAATCTATTCTTTGTACCGTCAAAGCTTTTCCAACCGCTCGCCCCACCACCACTCTGCGCTGTAGTTACAATGCTTTGAGCGATGGCAAACTCTGTATCGCCGCCATTGGCTCTATATGTAGTGCGGTCTGCGCCAATAACGGTATAGGCATAGAAGGCCAATATTGAGCTGAGATTGGTCGTATAGCTGTTTTGTTGGAAATCAATAGGCTCGTTTTCCCGATAACTAAAAACCACATCCTTGTCCAAGATGTTTAAAACTGGGCTGTTGTATTTAGAACCGTAGATAGGTCTAGAATATTGAACTTGAAGTGTAGCATCGAATTTATTGCCGTTTAAGCTTTTTACGGTCAGGATGAAACTACATTCGATGCGTTCCTCATCGGCATATTTATAATCGGTCCATGAATTGCCATTCAAAAAATTGTCTAAACTAGTTTCAAGTGCTGTGAAGA
>DMQR01000047.1 GCA_003455605.1 Cryomorphaceae bacterium
GAGTATATTTCTCAGCCACTGTCAATATACCACATCGCAACCCGGCGACAGGGCGTGTGAAGGTTAAAGGAAGTAAGTGATCTCTGCTTGAAGTATCTACGAGCTGTATGCGCATGGCTGTGGTTGTAGTTAGTTACGGAAAGTTAGGGCAAAAAAAAGACCCACGTGAAGCGGGTCTTCTATTTTGATGCAATAAATGCTTATTTACGGTTTCCATAACGGTTGCGGAACTTATCCACACGACCTGCGGTATCTACTAACTTCAATTTACCAGTATAGAACGGGTGCGAAAAGCTAGAGATTTCCATCTTGATCAATGGATAATCAACACCTTCAACTTCAATGGTATCTTTTGCCTCAGCACAAGATTTAGTGATGAACTGATCGCCTGTCCCCATGTCTTTAAAGACTACTGGACGATAGTTTTCTGGATGAATACCTTTTTTCATTTCGTTTTACTTTATGTATAGCCTGAGTTTTTGCCCAGACCCCTCTTTCAAAATTGGACCGCAAATATAGGATAAATGTTCATAACACACTCATTGCGAGTGCGAAATTCATGGAGTAGCTTCGCTGTAGTGAAACTCGGTATAAAAATAGCCCTAATATTCTTTGCGCTCGGCCTCTTCAGCTGTAGACAAACCATTGATTTTAAGGGGACTGATATCCCGCTTTCCTTTTCTCAGGATACCATTTACCTAGATACCGTCTTCACGGGATTAGGGAGCTCGACCCGCACGCTCAAGGTCTACAATACCAGCAACGAAAACATGGTCGTGGACCGGGTCTATCTAGCCCGCGGCGAGCAGAGCTATTACCGCATGAACGTCGACGGGGTAAGCGGTAAAAGCGTGAACAACCTCGAGATTCTCGCAGGGGATTCTGCTTACCTCTTCATTGAAATAAGCGCGGATGCACAAGGAGCCGATGAATTAATATATACCGACAGTATCTGGTTTGAAAACGGCAACCAACGCCAGCACGTCGACCTCGTTACAGCAGTGTGGGACGCCTATTACCACTTCCCTACGAATGTGCTGACCATCACCCAGCCCGAACCCTACCCGGACATTAAAATTCCATATTCCATCCTCCCCTGCAATGCGCAATGGAGCAACGACAAACCTCATATAATCTATGGCTATGCCGTGGTGGATAGCGCTTGTAGCTTGAGTATCAACCCTGGCACACAAATCCATGTACACAAGGGCGGGGGCCTTTGGGTATACCGCGACGGCCAATTATCCGTGGACGCCGGCGCCATTCAAGGCGCCAACAACATGAGCAATCCAGTGGTATTCCAAGGAGACAGATTAGAGCCCAGTTACGAGTGGGTGCCCGGACAATGGGGTGGCGTGCTGGGCGGCATCTTCCTGATGCGTTCAAATCAGGAGCACCTCATCCAGAATACGATTATTAAAAACGCAACGACCGGCATTCGATTGGACAGTGCCGCGGTCCTCAAAGCCAATAACACCATTATTACCCATAGCTCACGCGTGAACCTCTACGGCGGCTATGGCAATGCCGCCTTGAACAACTGCATCAGCGGAC
Organism: Cryomorphaceae bacterium; assembly: GCA_003455605.1. Lineage (GTDB taxonomy): Bacteria > Bacteroidota > Bacteroidia > Flavobacteriales > Schleiferiaceae > UBA10364. The sequence goes on from DMQR01000047.1 coordinate 1,555, forward strand.
CCGCCGGTGTGTACGGCCTCTACGCGTTGGGCGGTCAATACACCGCGAAGAACAGTACTTTCCTAAACACCTGGAGCTACTCCACACGCGGGGGAACGGCAGTGGGCTTGAGCAATTACTTTGAAGATGGTACGGGAACTCGCTACACGCGCGACCTGCAGGCCCTGTTCTTTGAAAGCATCATCGACGGTTCCTTGGACAATGAAGTAGGTATGGCCATCGACCCAGGCGCAGCCTTTGATGTGCGATTTGGCAAAAGTGCGTTGCGTATCGAGCCTAATCCCGAGGGCGGCCATTACGACCTTGGCGATACCACTATGTTCTTCGGTAATGACCTACAATTCAATGGATTATGGACCTATGTACCAGGTCCGCTGCTCACCAATGCCGGATATTCCTACCTGCCGGATAGTTCCAGCACATTAATTAATGCTGTCGTTCGTGATCCTCAGGGTGCCGCGCATGATATCCACGGCACTACCCGAGGCAATACCATCACACTCGGTGCTGCCGAACCACAGTAAAATTTACAGATTAGTCAAGAACGCCATGGTGTTTACGCCGTCGGCGTAGTCCCATAGTTCGGGCTGTTGCGCTTTTCCAAAAGGAATATGTCCGTGCCCTACCACACATTGAAGCTTTTCGCCCCATTGCGCAATTTTATCGGCAGCCTGCTCCTTCGTTTGGTAGCGACTTACGTGAAGAATGCCTACTGGGGTGTGCAGTTCCTCATTCTCACGGACAATGACGAAACCATTCTCCAAGAAGTCCTCCTGGTTCAGCAGGAAGAGTGCTCGGTAGTAATCGTAATTATTGCCGTATTTGTTGTTGTTCACCACATCACTCCAATCCACGATGTTGGCAAAAACGCGTTGAATGTCAAAATCTACAGGCGCTAAAAGGTGCCCTACATTGCGACAACCCAGACCAAAGTATTGGAAGATGTCGCTGCCTAAGGCGACCAATTCCTCGTCGCTCTCACTACCATCCAATAGCGCCAACGATGTGCGGTTCTTGCGAATGATATTGGGGTACTTTCCGAAATAATATTCAAAGTAACGAGCGGTATTGTCGCTACCAGTGGCGATGACGGCGCCCATATCGTTTAATTGGTCCACGAACACCCAATCCCCCTCAAACAAGGGATCCTGACGCAATAAAACCGTGGCCAACACGGGCATCAAAGCCTCATCATCACTGCTCATCTTCACCACGGCGAAATGTCCGCTTAGGAAGACACTCAAGAAATCATGCAGCCCGACCAACGGAATATTTCCGGCCATTACAATGCCCACTCTGTGGCGGTTGATCTCTCGGGTACCACCTTCACGGTCGCGCCACGCCAAAAGATTCTCTTTGGTTAAAGCCTCGCTCCACGATGAAAGAGCGTTGTAAACGTTGACCTCTGTGAACCAACCGTTGTGGCGGAGGGATTTGGTAGCTGCTGCGCGCAATGCTTCCGCTAGGTCTTCTAGGCCTTCAGGAGCAGGAGTGCCCGAAGCCACAGAACGAAGAAATGCCCCTAAGTTGGAAACTGCATCAATTCTATGGTCTGAGAAAAACATTCGCGTGTACCTTTGTGTTGGATTGCAAAACTAAAACACACCACCTACATATGGCCATTAAAATCACAGACGAATGCATAAACTGCGGTGCTTGTGAACCGGAATGCCCTAATAACGCCATCTACGAAGGCGCCATGGAGTGGCGATTCAACGAAGGTACGGACCTAAAAGGGAAGATTTTGACCCCTGGGGGTACAGAATATGATGCCAATGAAGCACAAGAGCCTGTAGATTATGACGTTTATTATATCGTAACGGACAAGTGTACGGAGTGTATTGGCTTCCACGAGGAGCCACAGTGTGCGGAAGTTTGTCCGGTAGATTGTTGTGTACCTGATGAAGATTGGCCTGAAGAAGAAGTT
>DMQR01000059.1 GCA_003455605.1 Cryomorphaceae bacterium
ATTAATACGTCTACCGTTCCGTGCGCCGCAAATCTTGGTATAAGATCTCTGGCACGTGCGACATGACCATTACCCGTACCTTGGAAGGCATAAAGAATCTTTAGTGGCTGATTCATGAAGCTAGTGAAAAACAGTTGAGCCGACTATCATATCTCTAACCCTGATAATGAGGTTTGTAGTTGTTCTGTTAAGTTTGCACTGGCTGAAACCAGAGGAAGGCGAACCGTATCACCACAAACGCCTCGTAACTTAAGCAATGCTTTAATGCCTGCTGGATTTCCTTCAGCAAATAAGAGATTAGTAAGGTCAAAAAGCGCTAGATGTGCCTCTCTAGCTGTGTAAAAATCTCCTTCTAGCGCTGCATTAACCAATTTGCAGAAAATTTCAGGAACGCCTTGACCACTAACTGAGATTACCCCTTCAGCACCAAGAAGCATCATGTGTAAGGTTAAGTTGTCATCGCCAGAAATGACTTGGAAACCGTCCGGGCGATTAATCAAGATTTCAGTGATTTGATCCAAATTTCCACTGGCCTCCTTAATTGCTACGATATTCCCAAAGTCCTTGGCCAAGCGAACGGTCGTTTCCGCACTAATATTACTGCTAGTTCGACCTGGAACATTGTATAAAATGATGGGTAAAGCACTACATTGACTCAGAGCAGCGTAATGCTGATAGATGCCTTCTTGTGTCGGCTTGTTATAATATGGGCTCGCACTAAGGATGGCGGTTACCCCCTGGATATCGAAGTTGGAAATTTCCTCCATCAAGGCCTGCGTATTGTTGCCGCCGACGCCATAAATGACGGGTACTCGATCCTGAGCTTCCGAAATAACAGTTTGCAAAATCAACGACTTCTCTTCCGTAGTTAAAGTCGGATTTTCCGCCGTGGTTCCATTGACAACGAGGTAATCTACTCCATTGTTAATGCAATGTTCGACCAATTTTTGTAGGCCTTCATAATCCACACTTCTATCATGGTGAAATGGAGTGATTAATGCTACTCCTACACCTGTTAAATCAATGGTTCTCATTTAGTTATTACGTTCAATGTCTTCTGTAAAGTATCTAATTTGTTGCTAAGGGTATCAGTGCTTCCTGGGCCTATTAGAATATCTGCATCCTCATAAACTCCACACAAATCTACTTTAAAGTCATAGCTCCGAGCATACCAATACCAAGTTAAAATTGGAGGATTAGGTTCAAGATTTAACAATAGGTGATTGCCTTCGGGCTCAGGAATAGTTCTCTTGGGAGTGCCACGGTAATCGAAATCATCTTTGAAGAGATGAGATGTCTTTGTAGGATAGTCCTTCGGGCGCTTCACATCATCATAAAAAACGAAATCTACATATTTAAAGTGATTTCTAACGACCTCTACTTCAACTAAGTTTCTGGTAAGCACCGTGATCTTTGGATCATTGTTCTTTAATCCCTTCGAACTGGGTTTTGCCTGCTGAAGGCCTTTCTTCAAAAAATATTGTTGAATTCGTCTCATTGAATCAAAGCTTTAAATTCATCTTCATTCAGTATTGGCACACCCAGCTTTTCTGCCTTGGCTTTTTTCGAAGGTCCAATTCCTTCTCCAGCTAATACGTAGGTAGTTTTTGAACTTATACTACTTACATTGTGACCGCCCAAGGATTCTATTAGCAGCTTCAACTCATCTCGGGAGAACGATTCAAATACGCCGCTTACAACTACTTTTGCGCCCACGAGCGGCCCTTCTGACGGTGCTTTTACGACCTCCATATCAAATTGAAGTCCAGCCTTCTGTAACCTGGCCAATTCTTCCAAGTTCGCATCCTCATCAAAGTACTCCGTCAGCTGTAGCGCAATGACTTCTCCAATATCATCGACCGCTTTAAGCGTCTCAAAGTCTGCCTTTAATAACTGAGTCATACTTCCGAAGTGCCGTGCTAATTTCTTCGCCACCGTTGCACCAACATGGCGAATGCCCAGTCCAAATAAGACGCGATCAAAAGGTATTTGTTTGGATGCGTTGAGCCCTTCAAGCAAATTGGTCACACTCTTTTCTTTAAAACCTTCTAGCGCAATGATTTGATTATAGGTCAGATCGTATAAATCTGCTATAGACTGAATAAGGCCTTTCTCTACGAAGAGCTGCACCGTTTCGCTACCCATCCCCATGATATCCATGGCTTTACGAGAAATGAAATGTTGAATTCGACCGCTGATTTGGGGAATACATCCGTTGGTGTTTGGGCAATAGTGTTGGGCCTCGCCTTCTTTTCTGACCAATTCTGTGTGACACTCAGGACACTGGCTAATAAACTCCATTGGTAGGGCACGTTCTGATCTCGCATCAAGTTTAATACCCACCACTTTAGGAATGATCTCACCACCCTTTTCTACAAAGACTTCATCCCCTTCGTGCAAATCAAGTAGGGCAATTTGGTCTTGATTGTGCAAGGAGGCGCGCTTTACCGTAGTTCCACCGAGCCATACAGGCTTCAAGTTGGCCACAGGGGTAATTGCTCCTGTACGACCTACTTGGTAACTCACATGTTCCAATCTCGTAATTACTCGCTCCGCCTTAAACTTAAAAGCGGTTGCCCAACGTGGGGATTTCGCTGTGGACCCTAAATCTTTTTGAGCACTATAATCATTGACTTTAATGACAATACCATCGATGTCGAATGGAAGATGATGACGCTCTGCATCCCAATATTCGATGAAAGATTTGATCTCTTGAATACCTGAACATTCAGCAATGTATTTGTCCGATTTTCGGGGCACCTTAAACCCTAGTTCACCCGCGGCTTCAATGGTTTTACTGTGCGTATCCGCTAAGACTCCATCAGGTAACACAAAGTATAGGTAGGCGTCCAATTCTCTAGTGGCAACAATACTGCTGTCCTGAAGTTTCAGTGTACCGGAGGCACAGTTCCGTGGATTTGCAAATTCAGGATGCCCTTCAGCCCGTCTCGCAACATTTAAACGTTCAAATGCTGCATGTGGTAACACAATTTCTCCACGAATTTCAAAACTCTCAGGTGCGGGTCCATTTAGCTGTAGTGGTACACTTCTAATGGTACGCACATTGGTTGTGATATCATCACCTTGTGCACCGTCACCTCTTGTCACGGCTTGTACAAGCTTGCCGTGCTCGTATCGAATGCCAATAGCAACACCATCATATTTGAGTTCACA
>DMQR01000073.1 GCA_003455605.1 Cryomorphaceae bacterium
GAAGATGTGGGTTTTGGTTACGGCGGGGTTAAAAAGGTTCGGCTGAGTAAAAAAGAGCTTCGCACGTGGCATTTTACCGCAGATAAAGTGCATGACTTTGCTTTTGCTGCAGACCCTGATTACAAGCACGAACAATTACAAATAGAAAACGGCCCGTTGGTTCATCTGCTTTACGACCCAAAAACAGCTAATAGGTCAAATTGGGTGGAAATTCAAAACGGATATTTACAGGGGTATTTTGATTTTATGGCTAGACATTTTGGTAAATACCCATACGATCAATTCTCCCTAATTCAAGGCGGTGATGGCGGTATGGAATACCCTATGTGCACAATGATGCTTGGCGGAGGTGATGGGTTCGAAGGTTTTACCGGACTGTTCGTGCACGAGGCAACACACAACTGGTACTATGGTGTGATTGGAACTAACGAGGCTGCTTACCCGTGGATGGACGAAGGCTTCACCTCATATGCAGAAGAAGAGTGTATGAACCTCTTGTTCAATCGCGGCAAAGACAACCCGCATCTCGGGGCTTACAGAGCCTATGTATACTTGGACACCTCGGGATTGCGCGAACCGCTAAGTACCCCCGCAGATCATTTTAACTACAATAGAACCTACGGCATCAACAGCTATAGTGCGGGCGCCTTGTTTTTAAACCAACTAGAATATATCATCGGCGAGGACGCTTTTGCGCGCGGCATAATGCGCTACTGGCAAAAATGGCAGTTTAAGCATCCAAAACCAGAAGATTTTTTACGCATTATGGAAGTGGCATCAGATATGGAACTGGACTGGTACCTAAGCTATTTCAAAGACCAGGTCAAAAGTATTAACTACGGTATAGCGGCTGTGGAAAGTGATAAAGTCGGCGCTCAAATCACACTAGAGCGCATTGGTTTGTTTCCTATGCCTGTAGATATATTGGTGACTTATGAAAGCGGCCGTGAAGAGCTGCACAACATTCCGTTAATGAGTATGTATGGCGCTAAGCGTCAGGAAGGGGTGGAGGTTCACGAGCCTTGGCCGTGGACCCACCCAAAATATAAGGTTTACATTCCGAGTAGTGAGGTCATTAAGCGCTTGGAGATAGACCCATCGAAACGCATGCTGGACATTGACAGAAGCAACAACATATATGAATAAAAATCCCGCGAATCAGGGGTGTGCTTCGGCTAGCGTCTTTTTTTCGAGCCCGTACCGTATTTTTTAGCTTTATTCATGCGTTTTTTCGCGCCCTTGCCTATATTATAGTCTTTGGCGTTCTTCGGCTTCTTCTCGTGAAAAGAAGGTCCTGGTTCGTCGCTTACACCGTGCCTTCTAGGACTGCTTTTACTCATCGAAACTCACTACTAATCTATCGCTAGTCGCATAGCTTTGACAGGTTAGAATATAGCCGTCTTTTACCTCATCGTCTACAAGCGCATAGTTCATAGCCATCTCAGCAGAGCCCTCCAAAACCTTGGCGCGACAAGTACAACATACGGCACCTTTACAAGCGTAAGGAACATCGGCTCCCGCGTCCAGGGCGGCATCCAAAACGTAGTCCTTAGAGCCCATTTCAAAGTGGGTCTCCTCTCCATCCAACACCACGGTTACAGAGGCCTTTGTAGAGGATCTTTCTTCGGATGCGACCTGGGCATCTTTAGAAGGTGCTGAGGTATTGAACAGCTCAAAGTGAATATTCGATTTAGCCGTGCCCATGCTTTCGAGTTTGGCACTTACGGTTTCGATCATCTCTTGTGGCCCACACAGGTAATGTGCGGTTACTTTGTCTAAGTCGATTAACGACTGTGCAAACTTCTCTGCCTTTACTGCGTCAATTCTTCCCTTGAGGTGGTCCGTGCCTTGGTCCTCACGGCTTAATACGTGGTGTACTTCGAAGCGCTCGAGGTAGGTGTTTTTTAAATCGTCGATAGCGTCTTTGAAGATTATGCTGTTGCTATTCTTGTTCCCATAGAAGAGGGTAAAGGTGCTTGTATCATCACTCGCCAAAACGCTTTTAGCGATGGATACCACCGGGGTAATGCCTGATCCTGCCGCCCAGCCCGCAACGTGTGAGGCGGTGCTTGTAGGTGCCCATGTAAAGTTGCCTGTTGGCGCCATGCTTTCAATGGTATCGCCCGCCTTTAATTCACGGTTGGCATATGTTGAAAACTTGCCTCCTTCAATTTCTTTTACTGCAACGCGTAGTTCGCCCTCGTGTGGAGCCACACACACTGAATACGATCGGCGCACCTCTTCTCCGCCAATGTCTGCTTTCAGAGTAAGATATTGTCCTGGTGAGAATGAAAAATCTGCGCCGTCCTCTGGCAGGTTTAGGGCAATACTCACAGCATCTTCTGTCTCGCGACGCACCTCTTTAACGGTAACCGCATGAAAACGACCGTCGCTCTTTTGGTTGGTTTCCCTCTGTAGGGATGAGGGTTCTGTGGAGTTTTTCTTGAAGAAATTAAACATACTTCTAGATTTGTGATGTAAAGGTAGAACGCAATATTAAACCATTAACAACCATTAGTTGTTGTTGTTTTAACTTTGTAAATGACCAAATACACAAATACATGGGAACCAAAATCTCTTTAAAAGAAAAGTTTCAGGCTTACGTCGACGCCGAAAACAAGGTGGAGCCAAAAGACTGGATGCCCGAAAAATACCGCAAGACTCTGGTGCGTCAGATTTCTCAGCACGCTCATAGCGAAGTTATAGGCATGCAGCCTGAAGCAAATTGGATCACACGCGCGCCTTCGTTGCGTGCTAAGCTTATTCTTCTTGCCAAGGTGCAGGACGAGGCTGGACATGGATTGTATTTGTACAGCGCAGCAGAAACTTTGGGAACAAGTCGCAACCAAATGATTGCGGACCTCCAAAGCGGAAAAGCGAAATATAGCTCTATCTTCAACTACCCCACACCCTCATGGGCGGACATGGGGACAATTGGTTGGTTGGTCGACGGTGCGGCGATTCAAAACCAGGTGATGCTAACACGCACCAGCTACGGGCCCTATGCTCGTGCTATGGTTAAAATCTGTAAGGAAGAAAGTTTCCACCAACGTCAAGGTTATGAAATTGTAATGAAGTTGGCTCAAGGAACTCCTGAACAAAAGAAAATGGCTCAAGAAAGTTTGAACCGATGGTGGTGGCCATCGCTAATGATGTTTGGCCCATCAGACGATAATAGCCCGAACTCTGAACAAAGCATGCGTTGGAAAATCAAGCGCAAGAGCAACGACACCCTTCGCCAAGAATTCATCGATAAAACCGTTCCACAAGCACATTACCTTGGACTTACTATTCCGGATTCAGATTTAAAATGGAACGAGGAGCGCGGTTCGTATGATTTCGGGGAGATTAACTGGGATGAGTTTTACAATGTTATTCAGGGTAACGGCCCCTGCAATAAGGAGCGTATCGCTCACCACGTGAAAGCGCACGAAGAGGGTGCTTGGGTCCGTGAAGCAGCGCTTGCTTATGCTGAAAAAGAGGCTAAACGCAA
>DMQR01000116.1 GCA_003455605.1 Cryomorphaceae bacterium
TCGGCACGTGAAGCAATCTATTCATCGCTCCCCACAAGGGATCGGTGTAGTTCATACCTTGATTTATGATGTCCCCGCCCTTGCTCAGAATCGTGTCCATGGCGCCGCCGTCGAGTTGAGCACTTAATTGGAAATATTCTAACGCATTGACTCCGATCTGAAGGGCGCTTGCGCCTAACCCGGTCAATAAGTAGTAGATCAGGAATCGCTTAGGTCCCCAGTAATTCTCCATCGCGCTCCCTAAAAACCACAACATAATCATGTTGGAGAAGATGTGGCCCATGTTGCCGTGCATGAACATATGAGAAACCAACTGGACCGGGAGGAAGCTGTCCGATAAGGGGAAATACAGTCCTAGCCAGTCCGTAATATCAATGCCGAAGGTGTTGCGAATGCTATACATTCCTAGGAAGCACAGGCCGTTGATGATCAACAGATTCTTCACGACGGTAGGCATTAAACTAAATCTGCGTTGTACGATCATAATGCATTTTCAATCTCTTCAGGGCTCCATTCTACGATGATTTTCTTGCCCTTAGGAGTGTATTTTGGGTTGGAACTGCTCAAGAGTTGTTCTCTTAACACATAGAGTTCCTCTGCGGTTCTTGGATATTGCGTGGCTGCCCCGTTTTGTGCGATGGCCAATGCAATACTTTTGAGCAGTTTATTCTCGCCTGCTTCCTCTTGCTCGTGAAATTGTTCGAACAGTGCTTCTAGGGTTGGTACTGCCTGTTCGACATTGAGCATCATCGGAATGCCTTTAATGTCGTATTCGCCCTCAGTGGTTCCAGGGACCAAGTCAAAGCCTGTAATGGTGAAATCTTGTTCGTACTCTTGGTATAGCGCTCTATCGGCCATGGATAAGGAAATGCTCTTGGGGAATAAAACTTGTTGCGAAGGTACTGTCGCATCTTGGAGCTTGGACCAGATTTGGTCGTACAAGATTCTAAATCGGGCCCCTTTGATATCTATTACCAGTGCTTTCGCACCAAGTGTGGTGATGGCGTATTTGCCCCAGCGGATAATTTTGCCGCTGACGGGCCCAACAGGTAGGGCATCTTCGATGTTCCACTCTTTTGGGGCATCGAAAGCCTGCTGCGTGTTGAGGTATTTTTCGTTTTTAATTCGCTCGTATCGCTCGTCGTTGGACCTGAGGCGCGGCGGATTTGATTTGGTCGATTCAAAAGGGTTGAAGTTCGGATTGACTTGGATCTGTGGCGGTTTTGGAAGCTGTCCTTCAGGCATGGGTGGAACTTTAAAGCTTTGTTCTGCATCAAAGTCAATAGCGGGAGCGACATTGAATTGTCCAATAGCATGGCGGGCAGCACTGCGCAGCACTGCATAAATGGTCCGCTCTTCCTCAAACTTTACCTCTGTTTTGGTAGGGTGAATGTTTACGTCCAAGCTTTGAGGGTCTACCTGCAAGTGCAAGAAATATCCCGGATGGTGCTCTGCGGTCAACACCTCTTCAAAAGCTTCACGAAGCGCATTGTGCAGATAGGGTGATTTGATGAACCTGTTGTTGACGAAGAAGAATTGCTCGCCGCGTTTCTTCTTAGCAAACTCAGGCTTCAAAATAAAACCGCTGACCTTCACTGCTTCTGTTTCTTCCTCTATGGGAACCAGACGTTCATCAAATTTTCGTCCAAATATGCCATTAATACGGCGGCGCAGAGGCTCAGGTTTGAGATGGAATAAGGTTTTACCATCGCTTTTCATGATCCATTCAATCGAGGTGTGAAATAGTGCGACGCGGTGAAATTCGTCAACACAATGGCGCAATTCTACACGATCTTTTTTGAGGAACTTCCGACGCGCAGGTACATTATAAAATAAGTTCTTGACCTCCACATAGGTTCCTTGAGCACAAGGGTAGGGGTTTTTCGCTAAGATGCTTCCGCCTTCTAACTTGATTTCGAGACCTAGTCCCTTTTCAGCGGTATTGGTGCGCATCAGTGTGTGTGATACAGCAGCGATGGACGCCATCGCTTCCCCGCGAAACCCTCTAGTGTAAAGATTAAAGAGATCTTCAGCGTTTTTAATCTTACTGGTTGCGTGCCGCAAGAAACAGCGCTCAGCATCTTCCTTACCCATGCCGCTACCGTCATCAGTTACGGAGATGAGAGTGCGTCCGGAACCTTCTAATTGTAAGGTAATCTTCGTAGCTCCAGCATCAATACTGTTTTCTAACAATTCCTTGACCACAGAGGCAGGGCGTTGCACCACTTCCCCTGCAGCAATTTGATTGGCCACATGGTCTGATAAAACAGCAATTATTGAACTCATCCTATATAATAAACGGCTATGGCCGTAAGTATTGCGAGGGCGATAAAGCTAATCAGGATGCGTTTTACAAATCCCTCACTGGCACCGGCGCTACGCTTTCTGCGCAGGTCCCAATTCTCTCGTAATCGATCGCGGTATTTCTCTTTATTTTGAAATGGAATTTCGTCGACACTTTCATTACGTTCCAAGATACGGAGGCGCTCTTGGCGCTCGTCATGAAATCTTGGCTGGTGTTGAAAACCGCGCGGTTGGCGTCGTTCAAAGAATCCCATATCTTTCTATATTCTCATTTCAAAGGTAAGAACCCCTTGGCACTTTATCGACCTATGCACATACGCTTTCTCAAAGCTATTTTTACGACCTTTTTACTCGCTGTTTTCCCGGGTAAAGGGCTTTATGCTCAATCCTTTGATGTCGACTCCGCCTTGAGTACGATGTCTGTGGATGAGAAAATTGGCCAATTATTTATGGTCGCTGCTTACAGCAATAAAGACGAGGGTCATCAAGCGGAACTAGAAAAACTTGTCCG
>DMQR01000114.1 GCA_003455605.1 Cryomorphaceae bacterium
TTCCGCCAGGATGTCCATATTGTGGCGCATATCAGGCTGGATCAAATAATGGGCAATCATAGTGTCGAACAGCGGGCCTTTGACCTCCACGCCATAGTTCATTAAGACACTGATATCGTATTTGATGTTTTGTCCAATTTTTTCCCCCGAACTCACCCAAAACGGTGTAAATGCATCGACCATTTCCTTTGCCGCAGAAGGATCCGCAGGCACTGGCACATAATAGGCCTTGCCTTTCGCTGGAGAGAAACTCATCCCGACTAACTCTGCATCAAGCGTATCCAGGGAGGTCGTCTCTGTGTCGAACGCCACACTGGGTTGTTCTGCCAGAATTTGGGCCAATTGGCGTGCTTCCGCCACCGTTTCCACCATCTGGTAAAAATGTGTGGTAGTCTCTATACTTTCTCTGGTATAAATACCAGTGGTCGCTGCCTCGGTCGGATTATCGTCGCCACCAAATAAACTCATCTGGTCATTAGAATTTAAACTAACCTTCGTGCTGGCCGCTCTGAATTCTGCCGGTGTACTATTCTCGGTTTGAGTCAAACCTAAACGACGTCCCAACGTACGGAATTCAAGCTCCTCAAAAATACCCAACAAGGCATCTTGGTCCCATGGATCACGAACCAAGGTATCCGTAGAAAAATCTATAGGCACATCAGTAATGATACGGGCCAATTTCTTCGACAGCACCCCAAGCTCCGCATTGTCACGAATCTTTTCGCCCAGCTTTCCTTTGATCTCATCCGAATTCGCAAGCGTCTCCTCTAGCGATCCGTACTGTGCCAAAAGCTTTTGAGCAGTCTTGGCCCCCACCCCCGGTAAACCGGGGATATTATCGACGCTATCGCCCATCATACCGAGGTAGTCGATGACTTGCTCCACTCGGTCTAATCCAAATTTTTCACAAACCTCAGCCTCGCCCCAAACCTCCGGAGGGTTGCCGCCGCGACCCGGACGATACATATAAATATTCGGGCTTACAAGCTGACCAAAGTCCTTATCTGAAGTCATCATGTAGGTCGTAAAACCTTCTTGCTCGGCTTTTTTCGCTAGGGTTCCTATGACATCGTCCGCTTCAAAGCCGGGCACGCCGAGGGCTGGAATATTGAAGGCTTCGAGAATTTTATGAATATAGGGTACTGCAATCTTGATTGCCTCCGGCGTGGCATCACGGTTGGCCTTGTATTCGGGGAACATTTCATGTCGCTCTGTGGGCTGCGGAAGATCGAAACATACGGCAATATGCGTCGGATTTTCCTTGGACAACAAATCCAGCAAGGCCATGGTAAACCCATAGATGGCACTCGTATCCATACCCCCGGAAGTGATGCGTGGGTTTTTCGCAAAAGCGAAGTAGGCGCGGAAGATCAGTGCATAGGCATCAAGCAAAAAGAGTTTTCTATCGTAATCCGGGGTTTCTTGGCCCATATATTGCTAGTTAGAATTGTCAAAATTTGAAGCAGTTAAGTTAGGGACTTCGTCTCAATTACCCATTTTTGTAACCTAAAACAATCGGAGCAAAATGCCGTTGTTTCTATGCATACACACAGATATAATGGTCTTTCGCATACTGTTTATTTTAGGTCTGGTTCTTGCCATAGACATTTACGCCTACCAAGCCTTCCGAACCGTTTTTAAAAACTCTGCTACCCCCTGGATTTACTGGGGCATCACGGCAGCTTACGTGGTTCTGAGTGTCATGGTCACCGCTTTAATAATAAACGGCAAGGTGGATTTTAAAATAGGAGGTATACTGTTCGGCGGTTCCATCCTTTTGGCCATCCCAAAACTCATGGCCATTGTCCCTCTCTTTATTGAAGATATCTCGAGAATCATTCGTTTCACGATCCGCTTATTTACTACCCAACCCGCACTACTCCCTGAACGCCGCACCTTTATCTCAAAAATTGCGCTCGGCCTGGCAGCAATACCTTTCTTGGGAATCCTAGACGGTATTTGGAAGGGGCGTTACCGCTACCGCGTCATAAGCCATACCTTAGAATATGAGGACTTACCGGATGCCTTTGATGGATTCACCATCACACAGATTTCAGATATCCACAGCGGTTCATTCGACAACCAAGAAAAAGTGCAATACGGAGTGGACATGGTGACCGAGCTCGGCGCGGATACCATAGTGTTTACCGGAGATATGGTGAACAATATCGCTGATGAAGCCGAGCCTTGGATCCCTATCTTTCAACGATTAAAAGGGAAATTTGGCATCTTCTCTATTCTTGGCAACCACGATTACGGGGATTATTGGAAGTTCCCTACCTCAGAAGAAAAGGTGTCGAATCTAGATCGACTCAAGGAGATTCACAAAGAGATGGGCATGGACCTTCTGCTTAATGAAAGCCGCTATTTCGAACGCAATGGACAGCGTATTTACCTCGCAGGTGTTGAGAATTGGGGATTACCCCCCTTCAAGCCTTACGGAGATCTAGATAAAGCATTGGAACAAATTCCAGAAGAGGCGTTCACTGTGTTGTTGAGCCACGATCCAAGCCATTTTGATGCTAAGGTCAAGCAACATCCGAAAAAAGTGCACCTCACCCTAAGTGGTCATACTCATGGAATGCAGTTTGGCATTGAAATTCCTGGATGGATCAAATGGTCTCCCGTGAAATGGAAATACCCAAAATGGGCTGGTATTTACCGCGAAGAAGATGGTAAAGTCTTGCACGTGAATCGCGGCTTTGGCTATTTGGCCTTCCCGGGACGTGTCGGAATGTGGCCGGAAATCACCCACATTACCCTTAAAAAGAAATTAACTTAATCCTGCTTTTGGTATAATCGTGACATAAAGTATATGTGCGGTAAACTCAGGGCGCTTAGAAAGATTAGGAAGTAACTGCTCCATTGGGAAAGAGAGTTACGGTCAAATTGGAAAATCAACAAAAACAAGGCTACTGCACCAATGGTGAAAGGCAATGCGCGCATGAACATTTGAATGTGTGACCATTGATGTGCCTTTTTGAGATGATCCCAACCCGAGGCGCTGTGCTGAAGAATAAAATAGGTTCCAAAGGCAATTGCCAAGGATTGCTCCCCGAGCAGCAGTAGCGTCGTAATCGATATCAACCAAGGTACAGAAGCAAACCACAAGCCTCCAACAACACCGATAGCTGCAGCCGCGCGATATGCAGTCACTAGCGCGCCCTCGGAAATCGTGACTTCTGAAATCCCCATCGTGCTGAGCACTAAATTGACGTCGGACATATGCGGCAACAGCAACAGTGCAAAGAGAATAGTTCCCCAAACCATGGATAAAATGGCGCTCGGCAATCCCCACTCTCTCATATCAGTTTCTCCGAAATGCCAGGCGCTGTAAATTATGAAAGCTAGCAATCCAACAATAGGACTGGCGACCCAGAACAATAAGACAATAGCCATGATCCCGCTGTACCTTAAAATGAACTTCGGTAAACGCATCCCGTTGGCATGGCCATAACCGTCCAGTGCACCGTGCGGTATACCTATTAGAAACAGCATAAAAACGAGAATGCCTAGGGAAATAGGCTGGGCGAATTGCGATAAGGTCGCCTGCAATCCCATAGCGGTGAGTACCATAGCCATGGGCGCCCAACGCGCCGGACGAGTGCGTAAGAATGCGAAGAAGGAAGCAACCACGGACCACAAAAACTTCATAATGGGAAGACCTGCGAACATGCCTAATTCCCAACGAAGGGTACTCTTCTCGTCTAAGAATTGAAAAATCCCTTCGTGCGTTCTGTTGGTGAAAAGCTTTGTAAAGATTTCCTTACCCCATTGCGGCTTATACTTAAGAATATGTAAGAGCAAATGATCGTAGAAATAATGTCGACCTATACCAGTACGGGGCCAATTCCAAAATTGATGCTTACGCACCACCGTTTGTTGTTCAAGCTCCCCGACCAACTCCTTGGCTCGATCATACATATACTTAAAGCCATAGCCAGTAGTCGGTTTAATAACTGCTCCTCTTGCGCCCATTGAAATGATTCGAGCGTCGGGATGCTGCTGTAACGCATGTTGAGTCATAGGAATAACTCCTTGTTCTTCATGAACAACATCATAGGGTCCTTCCAAACCAAGGAGGTAACTCTTTAGATGAGTTGTTGCCAAGTCATCAGGGAAGACCTCACTTCCGAAACGTGTCACCTCCACCAAGGCTTCGTGTTCATCTATAGGGAGGATATACATGAATTGGGTAAAACCGTTTTGAGGAATATTGAAATCCATCAATACCAACTGAGATGGATCCCAATTCGGCCAATCTGTCTTTACACGCCATCCCGTAAAACTCTGCAAGACCAAAGGACCCGTTGGTTCTTTAATTTCAGGTGGGCGACTATCGTAAACGCGTTGTGCCATCCACTTAGTATTGTCAGAATACACCGCCACCCCTTCCGCTTCACTTTTGAAGCTAGTCAAAGAAGCACGCACAAGATTAATACCCGGATATTGAAGTATGATTTGTTTCGCATGCTCATATAATGTGATGCTCTCCAACATCCCGTAGCGCATGGATTCCATTTGCTCTACTTCACCACTAAATTCAAGTCTAGTCCACTCCTTTAATAATAGGGGACCTAAGGTG
Source organism: Cryomorphaceae bacterium (assembly GCA_003455605.1). Taxonomy (GTDB): domain Bacteria; phylum Bacteroidota; class Bacteroidia; order Flavobacteriales; family Schleiferiaceae; genus UBA10364. Next base: position 4,586 of record DMQR01000114.1, read on the forward strand.
GAAAAAATAGGATCTTGAGATTCGCCCCAAAAGCAATAAGTCTTATCGTTCTTCCACTTCGATTCCGCTTCTAGAATCAAGACATCCAAATCGTGGAGCAATTCGCGCTCGTGTAACTCCAAAAGCAATAAACTATTGGAAGCTCCTAGACCGATGAGCGCTAAATCGTAATTCATTAATTAAATGTACACTGTACCTTTTATAATTAATTGAACATTTTTTCAAAGTATTTTGTTCATTATTATTCTGTTTTTAGATTTGATTTCCCGCTTCTAGAAACTTTCTCAGAGCTTTTTATAAGTATTTATACTCAATTTTAGGGTCGCCATGAACAATACCCATAAGGGGCAGTTAAATGGTAGTTATAACCTTTAATTTTTTAACACCATGTCTCTATTTCTAGAAATAGCAAAGTTTCCGGTCGATGATCCGGTAACATTCACATTTTTCGCTGGCTATATGGCAATGTTTGCCGCGTCAGTATTTTTCTTCATGGAGCGCAGCCGCGTCTCTGATGAATGGAAAACATCTATGTTAGTAAGTGGTTTGATCACTGGTATTGCAGCTGTTCACTACTACTACATGAGAGATTACTACCCAGTTTATGGTAGTCCTGTAGTTTTACGTTACGTCGATTGGACTTTAACAGTTCCATTGATGTGTGTTGAATTCTATTTGATTACTAAAAAAGTAGGTGGTACAATGGCAATTTTATGGAAGCTAATCATGGCTTCTGTGGCAATGCTTGTATTGGGTTACATTGGAGAAGCGTTCTACGCTGATCAATCACAATCGTGGGTTTGGGGTGCACTCTCTGGTGCTGCCTACTTCTACATTGTATGGTTAGT
>DMQR01000017.1 GCA_003455605.1 Cryomorphaceae bacterium
GATATTTTGATCAACAATGCGGGTGCCTCTTTGCGCAAGCCTTTTTGTGAAATTAGTGATGAGGAATGGGTAAAAGACTTTGAGGTTAAGGTTTATGCCGCCATTCGAACTTGTAGGCATGTTCTTCCAGGTATGATGGAACGTAAGTGGGGTAGAATAATAAATGTTCTAAATATTGGGGCAAAAGCGCCGCCGGGCGGAGGAGCCCCAACAGCTGTTTCTCGCGCCACTGGAATGGCTCTCACTAAGGTACTGTCCAAGGAGGGGGCTCCTCACAATGTTTTGGTAAATGCCATGCTTGTCGGACGTATCGAGAGTGATCAGTGGCTTAACCGTTGGAAAGCAACCGACCAAAAGCAGAGCTATGATGACTATCTTAAAAATATGGCAAAAGATCTGAAGTTACCAATTGGGCGCCTTGGGCGTGCCGAAGAATTCGCGAACATGGCTTGTTTTCTTTGCTCAGATGCGGGGTCGTACATAAACGGGGTGGCAATTAATGTTGACGGCGGCACAAGTCCTGCCGTCTGAGATGTAAGTTCATTATCTTTTATAAATAACGCCAATTAGGAACTGAAAGCTGTGCTGTAAATGCTCAGCTTGCAGTTTCAATATTTTCAACAAGGTTCTCTATCACGCAGCCTTTAAAAGGGCTTGTCGTAAACAGTAATGCAACATGCCACCATTGTTAAAATATTCTAACTCCACTTCTGTATCTAGGCGGCAGCGAAGTTGGATGGTTAACTGCTCACCGTTTTCCCGTGTAATTTTACATTCGATATCTTGACGAGGAGTTAAGCCTTCGGACAAACCGGCAATGTCAAATTTCTCTGAACCATTCAACTCAAGAGTTTTACGGGTTTCACCATCCTTAAATTGAAGAGGAAGGACACCCATCCCAATTAAATTTGAACGGTGAATGCGCTCCAAATTCTCTGCGATAACAGCTCTTATGCCCAATAGTTTTGTTCCTTTTGCCGCCCAATCACGAGAAGATCCGGTGCCGTAGGCTTGAGCTCCGACAACAACAAGCGGAACGCCATCAGATTTATATTTCATTGCAGCATCGAAGACACTCATCTCTTCCCCATTTGGCCAATGACGGGTAAATCCACCTTCTTTTCCATCAACCATCTCATTTTTAAATCGTATGTTCCCAAATGTTCCACGCATCATAACTTCGTGATTTGTGCGGCGCGCTCCATACGTATTGAAATCCTTTTGCTCTACGCCCTTTGATAAGAGATACTGTCCTGCTGAGTGCTCTTCTGGTATAACGCTGATTGGTGAAATATGATCTGTGGTGGTCATGTCACCCGCCATTATGAGGCAGCGAGCTCCGTTTATATCCTCTAACTTTGGGAGCTCCATCTGCATCCCTTCGAATAAAGGGGGTCGTTTGATGTATTCACTATTTTCTGGCCACTTGAATGCTATACCTTCATCAGTTTCCATGGCTTGCCACTCTGGCGTACCTTCGTAAATAGATTCATAACGCTTTCGGAACATCTTTGGTGTGATTACGTCCTCCATAATACTCTCAACTTCTTTTGAAGAAGGCCAAATATCATGAAGAAAAACATCGTTACCGTCTGAGTCTTGGCCTAAAGGGTCAGTGGTTAGATTTATTTGAAGAGAACCTGCAAGAGCATAAGCAACAACCAAAGGAGGGGATGCTAAATAGTTCGCACGGCATTGAGGATGGACACGTCCTTCAAAATTTCGATTTCCAGATAGGACAGCTCCTACGATAAGATCGTGTTCATCAATAGTATCTGCAATTGATCTCTCAAGTGGCCCGGAATTTCCCATGCAAGTCACACAACCAAAACCCACTATATTAAAACCAAGAGCATCGAGGTCCTCCTGAACACCAGCTGCTTCAAAATAATCTGCTACAACACGTGAACCAGGAGATATTGATGCTTTTACCCATGGTTTGCGTCGAAGTCCCTTCAGTCTTGCATTGCGGGCCAGCAACCCTGCAGCCAGCATAACGGCTGGATTTGACGTGTTTGTACAGCTCGTAATTGCCGCAATCATAACTTTGCCGTGGCTGAGTTCAAAATCTCTCCCAGGAACATTCACTGCTTCAATTTCTGCCGTTCCGGACATATCCTCCAATGTGGCTTCGAAGTTTCTCGGAATTTGACTGAGAAGAGTTTTTTGGTTTGGCCTGGAGGGACCTGCCATGCAGGGTTCAATGTCGCTTAAGTCTATTTCGACAATGTCCGTGTAAGTTGGTTCTTTTTTGGTTGAATCTCTCCACAAACCTTGTAGCTTCGCATAAGTCTCTACCAGATTGATTTGTTCCTCTGACCTTCCGGATATCCGCAAATAATCTAATGTTTTAGTGTCAATTGGAGAAAACCCCATAGTCGCACCATACTCGGGAGACATATTTCCCAAGGTTGCACGGTTTGTGGCGCTCATTTCATCAAGGCCTGGCCCACAATACTCAACAAAATTTTGCACCACGCCGTGATCGCGAAGCATTTGGGTTGCCGTTAATGCCACATCGGTAGGGGTTGATGCCGGGCCTAGTTCACCTATTAATTTACAACCAATCACATCCGGTATTAGCATTGATATTGGTTGACCAAGCATGGCGGTGCCACCTTCGAGACCGCCTACACCCCAGCCAAACACTGATATGCCGTTGACCATAGTGGTATGGCTGTCCATGCCGAGAAGGCTATCAGGTATAGCGCAAAGCTCGCCATTTATTTCGCGCCCAGTTACCACGTTGGCAATGTACTCTATGTTGACTTGGTGTAGGATGCCTGCACCTGGAGGAACAATTCTTACATTTTCGAACGCTTGTGCAGCCCATTTCAAAAAAGAATAGCGTTCGCCGTTTCGTTCATATTCCAGGGCTACATTCTGTTGTAGAGCATCTTCGGTACCATGAAAGTCTGCTATTACTGAGTGATCGATGACAACATCGACCGGTATGAGTGGATTAATTGAATTAGGATCACCGCCTAATTCAGATACTGCATCTCGCATTGCTGTTAATTCGACCAGCAGTCCCATATTGACGTCGGGCATGAGTATTCGAGCGGGGTAGAAATTTATCTCCCGATCGTTTCTTGTGTTTCTTGGGGTGCCAATATTTTTTTTGGTCTCGGAAACCCATTTGCCAAGCGATGTGATATCATCCGCAGTTACTGAAATTCCATCTTCATTTCGAAGCATGTTTTCTGCTAGGACTTTGAGTGAGTAGGGAAGGTTAGATAAATTCCCTGCCCCATTCTCTTCCGCAGCTTTTAAACTGAAGTATTTGTATTCCTTACCATCTACAATAAATGCTCTTTTACAATCAAAAGTGTTGATGCTTGCCATGATTAGATTTTCCTAGTCTGAATATTTATCGTCCAATTGCATGTAATGTGGTGTGTTAACCGCCTCTTCACGATCTTGAAATGACGCCATCATATCCATGTATTTTTCTGTATGACCAACTTTGAGGATCTCTTCGGCCATAAGCTTCATTGTATGCATTGCTGCTCGTTGCAAATCTCCGGGTGCTATCATGAGATTAAAACCAAGTTCTTCGAGAGCTTTTTTTTCTAGAACAGGCGATTTTCCTGACCAAAACATGTTGTAGAGCAAAGGAACGTCTTTGAATTCCCCTGAAATCTTTTTTAATTCATCCAATGACGTTGGTGCCTCCACGAATGCAACGTCTGCGCCTGCCTCCATGTACTTATGCATTCTTTCAATTGCGCTATTTACCCCTTCGATAGCAAGGGAGTCTGTTCGCGCAATAACAACGAAGTCCGGATCCAGTTGGTTATCTTTGATTGCCCTAATTTTCGTTACTAATTCTTCAACCGGTACTACGGTTTTATTGTCTAGATGCCCGCAGCGTTTTGGAAATGTCTGGTCCTCTATATGAAACCCGGCAATTCCTGTCCGCTCGAAGCGCTTAAGTTCGTGCAAGGCATTTAATACGTTTCCATATCCGGTGTCGAAATCGCCGATTATTGGTATCTCCACTGCATCGACCATTTGAGTAAGCCTATCCTCAATTTGGAAAGGGTTTAACATCCCCATGTCCGGTATGCCCGTTGATCGTGCAATGCCACCACCGGTTGCATACACAATTTCTGCACCGGCAGCCTGAACTATTCTCGCTGACATTCCGTCATATGCACC
>DMQR01000218.1:0-2070 GCA_003455605.1 Cryomorphaceae bacterium
AGATGAGCAGGTGTGGTTGAATAGTGAAATGCCGTTGGCGGAGGTGACCGATTTATTGGAGCCGTATCCCTCGGAAGAACTCAATGCCTATCCCATCTCAGCGGCCATTAAGAGCCCTAAAACCAATGGTCCTGAGCTCCTCAGGCCCATCGGCCAGCGCCTGGTCCCCGAATACGATTATGAAATCTATTCGCACCTGTCTCTGCAGGGCATGGGTATGACCCAAGCACGTCAACGAAAATTGGACCTAGGATTTTAGAATGCTGCTGTACTCATGCTACTGAATACGCACAGTTATTACAGCTTGCGCTATGGCATTCTATCGCCTAAAGAATGGATAACCTTCTTAGAGGATCAGCCCTGGCCAACTATGGCCCTGACGGATATCAACAATACTTCGGCGTGCATGACGGTGCTCTATCTTATGCGAAAACATCCCGCCAAGCGCCCTGCCGTGGGAGTCGACTTTCGCAACGGCATCAAGCAATGCTACATCCTGCTGGCGAAGAATTGGGAAGGCATGCGCCAAATCAACGACCACCTTTCTTGGCACCTTCATCATAAAGTGCGTTTTCCCGATCGCCCGCCACTACAAGCGTTAAGCCAAGTATGGGTCATTTATCCCTCTACCACCGAGGTCCCACTCGCCCAACTCCAAAACAATGAGCTTGTCGGTATTCCTCCACAGGAAGTTGCCTCCATTCCTTTTCGAAAGTGGAAGACCCACCTGCACAAATTAGTTGCCCTTCATACCGCCACCTTCCGAGGAAAGCGCGATCATAACGCACACCGTCTCCTCAGGGCGATCGACAAGAACACCTTGCTCAGCAAACTTCCGCACGAAGAGCAGGGGAGTCCACAGGATCTCTATCTAAACGATGAAGCCCTTCGCAACGCCTATGCCGCCATGCCCCAGCTTCTGCGCAATGCAGAACAAATCCTAGCGGACTGCCGCATCACCCTGCCCGAGGAATCGGAACTGCTGAACCTACAGACCTATTCAGGCTCCGCAGAGAAAGACATTAAACTTTTGCGCAAACTCTGCTTCGACGGTCTCCTATACCGATACCCCCACGCCGATTTTCGAGTTCGCGAGCGCATAGAAAAGGAACTCGACCTCATCGAAAAGAAGCACTTCGTAGCTTATTTCTTGATTAATTGGGATATAGTAAACTACGCACAGAAACGCGGTTACTTCTATGTAGGGCGTGGGAGCGGTGCCAATAGTATCGTTGCCTACCTACTAAAAATCACGGATGTAGACCCCATCGAACTGGACCTCTATTTCGAACGGTTCATCAACTTACACCGCTCGTCGCCACCAGATTTCGACCTCGATTTCTCCTGGCGCGATCGGGAGGACATCACCCGATACATCTTTAAGCGCTTTCCCCACACCGCACTTCTAGCCACCTATAACACCTTCCAATACCGCTCTGTGGTGCGAGAGTTGGGGAAGGTTTTCGGCCTGCCCAAACACGAAATAGACAAACTCAGCAAGGGTACAATCTCTTCCTCAAACCCGGACCAACTCTCGTACTTAATCCTTCGCTACAGCACCTATATACAAGGGTTTCCCAGCCACTTGAGCATTCACGCAGGCGGGATATTGATTGCTGAGCGTAGCTTGCATTACCACAGCGCCACCTTCCTGCCGCCCAAAGGCTTTCCCACCGTACAGTTTGATATGATTGTCGCAGAAGATATTGGACTGCATAAGTTTGATATCCTCAGCCAACGGGGGCTTTCCAAGATTCAGGATACCCTTTCCATTGTTGCGAAGAATAGGCCCCAGCACCCGAACATTGATATAAGAGACCTGCAGCGTTTTAAGGCAGATGAGCAGATCAAACACTTGTTGCGCAATGGATTAGCTATAGGTTGCTTTTATGTGGAATCCCCAGCAATGCGCATGTTACTGAAGAAGTTGAAGGTAGATACATATTTAGGACTAGTGGCCGCAAGCTCCATCATACGGCCGGGCGTGAGCAATAGTGGTATGATGCGCGAGTATATTCTGCGCTTCACAGATCCAGAGCGTCGGAAAGAAGCACATCCTGTGATGTTAGA
>DMQR01000218.1:2375-3336 GCA_003455605.1 Cryomorphaceae bacterium
CGGAAAGAAGCACATCCTGTAATGTTAGAGATCATGCCCGATACTTTCGGGGTAATGGTCTATCAGGAAGATGTGATTAAGGTGGCCCATCACTTTGCGGGGTTATCCTTAGGAGAGGCCGATGTGTTAAGGCGGGGGATGTCGGGAAAATATCGTTCAAGGAGAGAGTTTCAAAATATTGAAAATCAATACTTTGAGAATTGCATGGAGCGTGGGTATAGCGAGAAATTAAGCCGTGAAATTTGGCGACAAATAGAGAGTTTTGCCGGCTACGCCTTCGCCAAGGGACACAGTGCTTCCTATGCGGTGGAGAGCTATCAAAGTCTCTTTCTAAAAGCATATTTTCCGTTGGAATACATGGTGGCAGTGATCAATAATTTTGGTGGGTTTTACAGGACTGAGTTTTACGTGCACGAAGCGCGTAGGAGTGGGGGACGAATAGAAGCACCCTGTGTGCAGCACGGCGATTATCCAACGGTTATTGATGGGACCACCATTTATTTGGGGTTTGTGTTGCTGCGTAGTTTGGACGAGAAAATAGGGGTACGCATTGGCCAAGAGCGTGAGGAGGGAGGTCCTTATGAAGATTTGGCTAATTTCTTAAACCGTATGCCTATTGGGATAGAGCAAGTTTCGTTACTCATTCGCATAGGAGCCTTACGCTTTACGGGAAAGGAAAAACAAACCCTGTTGTGGGAAGCCCATCATATGCTGCGTGGACGCAATACCAAAGAGGTTTTAGCGGCTCCGCCCAGCCTGTTCAAAGGTAATCAACAAGCCCATGATTACAAGGTTCCCGTACTCCGCCAAAGCCGGCTGGAAGAGGCCTTTGACCAAATAGAGTTACTGGGATTTCCGTTGCGTGATCCCTTCGAATTGGCCGATGAGCCCTTGGAAAACGGTACGCGAGCACGTGAACTGCCAGATAAACTGGGACACTTCGTGGTAGCCTACGGTTATT
>DMQR01000207.1:0-2766 GCA_003455605.1 Cryomorphaceae bacterium
GCCGTTCAAAATGGCCGTGACCGATAAAACTGACGGTAAATCTTTCCTCAAGCTCATCATTAAGGTGCGCGACCAAATCGTGGCCGACGGGCTCCAATCGGAAGATTACGACGTGACCGACGTAGGCGCCCACCTCACAGCGAAGGATTGGAACGAGGCCATTGAAAATCACGACCCTGTTATCGTGGATATGCGCAATCACTATGAAAGTGAGATCGGTCACTTTGAAGGGGCCATCCTTCCGGAAGCTGAAACCTTCCGCGAAGAACTGCCCATGGTCTTAGAAAAACTCAAAGGACAAGAAGACCGCAAAATTCTGCTTTACTGTACCGGCGGAATTCGTTGTGAGAAGACTTCAGCCTACCTCAAGCACCACGGCTTTAAAGATGTGAATCAACTTCACGGGGGCATCATAGATTATGCCCGCCAAATAGACGAAGAAGCACTACCGAATAAATTCCAGGGCATCAATTTCGTGTTCGACGAGCGCCTCGGCGAATGCATCTCTGATGAGATCATCTCAAAATGCCACCAATGTGGCCAACCCTCCGCCACCCACGTGAACTGTGTGAACAAGGCCTGTAACCTCCTCTTTATCCAATGTGAGGAATGTGCTGAGAAAAACGAAGGGTGCTGCACGCCGCAATGTATCGAAATCATCCACCTGCCCGAACAAAAGCAAGCAGAAATTCGACGCAAAGCCAAGGAGACCAAAAGATTTCACAGACATACCAAAGTTGATTTGCGAAATGCCTTTTCGCAGCAGTAACTTACCTACAGAAACAACAGACACAGAACCACCATGCAAGATAAAAGAGACGAACTGTCGCGACTACGGGAAGAGAGTACCAAAGGTGGCGGTGAGAAACGCATAGAAGCCCAGCACGCGAAGGGTAAATTGACGGCTCGGGAGCGTATTCACTTTCTTCTCGACGAAGGGAGTTTCCAAGAGACGGGTGCGCTTGTAACCCACCGAAGCAACCTTTTTGGACTGGATAAGCAGAAGATTTTGGGCGACGGAGTGGTCACCGGTTACGGCACGGTCAGTGGCCGTTTGACCTATGTTTATGCCCAAGACTTTACTGTTTTGGGCGGTTCTCTCGCCGAAGCACATGCCGAGAAGATTGTCAAAATTATGGAGCTCGCTATGAAGATGGGCGCGCCGGTGATTGGACTGAACGATAGCGGTGGTGCGCGAATTCAAGAAGGTGTAGTGTCCCTTGGCGGGTACAGCGACATTTTCTACCGCAACGTCCAAGCTTCAGGAGTCATTCCCCAATTATCCGCCATGATGGGCCCTTGTGCCGGAGGTGCGGTATACTCTCCTGCTTTGACAGATTTTATCATGATGGTAGAGGATACCTCGTACATGTTTGTGACGGGCCCTAATGTGGTGAAAACAGTGACCCACGAGGAAGTGACTTCAGAGGAATTGGGCGGTGCAAGTACCCACGCAACCAAAAGCGGGGTGACGCATTTTACCTACCCCAATGAAGTAGCATTAATCAACGGACTCAAGCAATTGTTAAGCTATATTCCGCAAAACTGTGATGAGGAGCCGCCGGTATTGGCGTACGAGCCAGTTGATGAAATGCGCATGAGCTTAAAAAATATCGTGCCGGACAATCCGAACCAGCCTTATGATATTAAAGAGGTCATTGCCGATATCGTCGATGCCGATTCCTTCCACGAAGTGCACCGCGATTTCGCCGAAAACATTGTGGTTGGATTTGCCCGCCTGGCTGGAAAGAGTGTTGGGATAGTGGCGAATCAACCCGCCTACCTCGCTGGAGTGCTGGACATCCACGCCTCCACCAAGGGTGCGCGTTTCGTCAGATTCTGCGATGCCTTCAACATTCCTTTGTTAGTTCTTGAAGATGTTCCAGGATTCTTGCCGGGTACGGACCAAGAATGGAACGGAATCATTACCAATGGCGCAAAACTCTTGTATGCCTTTAGTGAAGCTACCGTACCTCGAATTACGGTGATCACGCGCAAGGCGTACGGCGGTGCCTACTGTGTGATGAACTCGAAGCAGATCGGGGCGGATATGAATTTTGCTTGGCCTACCTCGGAGATCGCGGTGATGGGTGCTAAAGGGGCCTCAGAAATTATCTTCCGGAAGGAGATTGCTGAGGCTGAGGATTCAGAGGCCAAGTTGTTGGAGAAGGAGGCCGAATACGCAGAGGCTTTTGCCAACCCGTATCGCGCGGCACACCGGGGGTATGTGGATGAAGTTATTCTCCCTGAAGAAACCCGTGAGCGCTTGATTCGCGCCTTTGCTATGTTGGAGAACAAAGCAGTCAAACTTCCTAGAAAAAAACATGGAAACCTCCCGCTCTAATGTGGATTGATACCCATTGTCATTTGTACGATAGCTCCTTGGTAGATCGTCGTGAGGAGGTGCAGCAGCGTGCCTTAGCAGCGAGCATTCGCGAAATCCTATTGCCAAATATCGATGTGCACAGCTTACCTAAAATGAAGAAGGCAGTGGGCCAATTTCCCGAGCTCACCGTCCGCCAAATGATTGGGTTACATCCCTGTTATGTGAAGGAGGACTACAAAAGGCAATTGGACACTCTAAAAGCAGCCTACGAATCTGAACCGGATCGATTTTGTGCTGTGGGTGAGATTGGACTGGACCTTTATTGGGATAAAACCACCTTAGATATTCAGATTGAAGCGCTCAATACCCAGCTTGATTGGAGCGTGGAGTGGAACTTACCTATCGCCCTTCATGTGCGAAGCAGTTTCAGGGAGCTCCTT
>DMQR01000207.1:3158-7051 GCA_003455605.1 Cryomorphaceae bacterium
AGTGGCGGAAAGAAACAAATCAAAAGAGCCTTGCGATTGGGTGAGTTTTACTTCGGCCTGGGCGGGGTCATTACCTACAATCGCAGCGCGACCGACCCTGTGATACGTGCCATTCCTGAGAATCGAATCCTATTGGAAACGGATGCACCTTATTTGACGCCAACCTCTCATAAAGGGCAGAAAAATGAGCCTGCATTTATGGCTGAGGTGGCCCAAACGGTGGCTGATATTTTCGAGATAGACGAAGCGGAATTGGCCCCAAAACTTGTTGCAAATACTCGTAACTTGTTTGGATAGTATGCGTAAGATTTGCCTCATATACACTGGAGGAACAATCGGGATGAAACAGAATCCGAATGGAAAGTTGGCGCCGGTAGATTTCGATCAGTTGCGCGCGTCCATCCCGGCATTGGCGTTGCTGCCTGTAGAACTAGATGTGGTAACTGTAGACAAGCCAGTAGACAGTTCTGAGATGCAGCCGGAGGGTTGGATAGATTTGGTTGAGCGCATTGAGGAGCATTACCAGGACTACGATGGATTCGTGCTCTTGCACGGTACGGATACCATGGCTTATACTGCCAGCGCGTTGAGCTTTTTAATTCAAGGCTTGAAAAAACCCATCATCATCACGGGGTCTCAACTGCCGGTGGGGGTCTTACGTACTGATGCCACGGAGAACCTGCTCAGTGCCTTAGAGTTCGCCGCGATGGAGCGCGATGGGGAGGCACTTATACAAGAAGTCTGCATCTATTTCGAATATAAATTGTACAGGGGCAACAGGGCGTATAAGCGTTCGTCAAATGAGTTTGATGCCTTTAGTTCGCCCAATTATCCCGCCTTGGCGGAAAGTGGTGTGCGCATGAGCTTAAATGAAGATTTATTGTGGAAGCCCGTGGAATCTATACTTCGATTCCAGAAAAAGGTAGATGCTTCAGTAGGCGTGGTGGCACTTTACCCCGGTCTAGATTTTACCAAGGTACCGGTGCTGGAGGATTGGAAAGTGATCTTATTGCGCACTTTTGGCGCTGGAAACGCACCTAATACTCCAGCATTCATCGATTTTTTACAGCGCTGCGAAAAGGGCGGAGTTCAGATCATCAATACTTCGCAATGTGTGAGCGGTAGAATTGTACCTGGATTGTACGACAGTTCATCGGCTTTAGAGCAATTTAATACATTGAGCGCCAAGGATATGACCTTTGAAAGCGCCTTGGTTAAGGCCATGGTGTTGTTGGGACGGAATTTAGGCCGAGATGAATTTATAATTAAGTTTTCCGAGAGTCTGTCTGGAGAATGCGCATAGTGCAGTGAGAACACCATTTTTTTGTATTTTCGGCCTCGCGTGTATGGGTACTGTAATAGAGTATACTCGCATGCAAACTCTAAACATTTGTATATAAACAATTAGAAAAATGAAAAAAGCACTCTCTTTGCTTGCTATCGTTGCCTTTTCATTGGGTACCGTTAACGCCTATGCTCAAGAAGATATGGCGGCTTCAGAAGAAGTAGTAGAAGCTTTGGCTACAGAAACTATGGATTCTGCTGATGCAGCTGTTGACTCTGCAGCAGCTTCTGCAGATTCTGCCGCTACAGAACAAGAAGCCCCAGCTGAAGAAGCAGCTGTTGAAGAAGCACCAGCTGAAAAAGGATTCACCCAGATTTTGAAAGAAAAATTCATCGAAGGTGGCGCATTCTTTATGTCGTTCGTATTGTTAGCCTTGGTACTAGGTCTAGCATTGGTTATCGAGCGTATTATTTACTTGACTTTCGCTCAAACCAACACTGAAAAATTGTTGGAAGAAGTTGAAGGCGCATTGAACAATGGCGGTGTTGAAGCTGCTAAAGAAGTTTGTCGCAACACTCGTGGTCCAGTAGCAACCATCTTCTTTGAAGGTTTGGATCACTACGACGAAGGCTTGGATATGGTAGATAAGTCTATCATGAGCGTAGGTTCTGTCGAGAACGGAAAATTGGAGAAAGGGGTTTCTTGGATTTCTTTGTTCATCGCTTTAGCACCGATGCTAGGTTTCATGGGTACGGTAATCGGTATGATTGGTGCCTTTGATGCGATCGAAGCAGCTGGTGATATCAACCCTTCATTAGTAGCTGGTGGTATTAAAGTGGCACTTTTGACTACAGTATTTGGTTTGATCACTGCGATCATCCTTCAAATTTTCTATAACCTTATCGTAGCGATGATCGATGGTATCGTTATTAAGATGGAAGATGCTTCTATCTCTTTCATGGATATATTGGTTGAGCACAACAAGAAAAACGCGTAAGAAGGATGCTTAATAAACTTCCATTAATTGGACGTGTCCTAGGCATTGGGCTCGGTTTGGTAGGCGTGGTGCTTTTCATCATGGTTGCCGTAAACGAGAACAACGCTCCTGGATTTGTGTCCTTCGGAATGATTTCTACCATTCTTGGTATTATCATTGCCGTATTGAGCTTTGGACTCGCCCTAGTTGTAAATCCTCAAGGTATTAAGGGTGTAGGTATTGGACTTGCTGCCATCCTAGTGATTGGCTTGATTTCTTGGTTCACGGCAGACGGGTCAGATTTTAATGAATATAAAGACGTTACAGAAGCCACGTCAAAAGCCTCGAGCGCAATGTTGACTTCGTTCTACATTTTGTTCTCAGGAGCGATTTTGGCTGTAGTATACTCGTTGGTATCACGCGTAACTAAATAAGGGTCGTTATGGCAAGAAATAAAAGAGCCATACCAGAAATCAATGCCGGATCGATGGCAGACATCGCTTTCTTGTTGTTGATCTTCTATCTAGTAACCACTACGATGGATACAGATAAGGGCATTAACAGAAAGCTTCCTCCGTTTGACGAGGAACTTGTTGAAGATCCTCCTCCAATCAAGGAGCGTAACATCTTCACCGTATTGGTGAACTCAAACGATCAGTTGCTGGTAGAAGACGAATACTTACAGATTTCGGAACTACGTGCTAAGGCCATGGAATTCGTTGATAATAACGGTGATGGATCTTGTGAGTATTGTGAAGGATATAATATTTCAACTAGCTCAGACAATCCTGATAAAGCAGTAGTTTCCTTGCAGAATGATCGCGGTACTTCGTATGGTATGTATGTAAAGGTTCAAAATGAACTTGTTGCAGCGTATGAAGATTTGCGTGAACGCTATGCTCAAGAGAAGTTTGGCCGTTCATATCGCAGTATGGATTCAGAAGAGGATAAAGAGATTTTGAAAGAAATCAAGTTGGCGTATCCACAGAAGATTTCTGAGGCGGAACCTTTAAATATTGGTGGATAATGGCGGTAATTAAGAAAAAGAAGGACAAGGCGTTGCCGGCAGTAAACACCTCAGCACTTCCGGATATTGTTTTCATGTTGCTGTTTTTCTTCATGGTTGCTACGGTAATGCGTGAAGTAGATTTAAAAGTGACGGTAAACAAGCCGCAAGCCACGGAAATTCAAAAATTGGAGCGCAAGTCTTTGGTGACTTACATCTACGCAGGTGCCCCACGTGTGAAGTACCAAGATAAATTTGGTCGCTCACCACGTGTCCAATTGAACGATGCATTCGCTTCCTTGGACGATATCCAACCGTTTGTTATTCAAGAGCGTGAGCAGAAATCAGAAGAAGATGCAGCGATGATGACCATGTCTATCAAAGCCGATAAAACAGTGAAGATGGGTCTCATTACGGATATCAAATTACAATTGCGTAAAGCGCAGGCGTTGAAGATCAACTATAGTTCGAATCAGCCGAAGGACGTGGAAGCGTTGTACAGCTCGGAGAACTAGAAGCACAGAGAATCGCTAGTATAGGCGAGAAAGCCGGCCCATAGGGTCGGCTTTTTTATGCCGTGTGCTTGTTCCAAATGGTGTAGAGGCCCACCAAGACTAGAATTGGAC
>DMQR01000187.1:0-408 GCA_003455605.1 Cryomorphaceae bacterium
CGTCCAAACTCGAAGGTCAGTGTGACCGCCAAGGTTTTCGAAGAGTTCGAAATATTCTTCTGCAATCTCGGCTGTAGGCACAAGAATTAAGGCACGAGCGACATCTTCATAGCTCTCTTTTAAATTATGAATGATCGTTCCTGCTACTGCAATACGAAGCTTTTTAGCATTTTCGTGAAAAAGCCAATAGTTTTGTCCGCTCTTGAGGCTACTGACCAAAGTGAGTTGTGCCTTACTAAAAGGTAGAAGCTCCGCTGCTTCTAACGCATCCAATACTTCCTCTTGTAGTTTGAGTTTGGCCATTTGCTCAAGTTTTACGCAAAACTAAGGGCTACTTAACAAATGCGAGGATAATCAGTGGGCGGATTGTAAATTGATGCTTCAAATTTTTGAATATGAAAAAGATTT
>DMQR01000187.1:718-7713 GCA_003455605.1 Cryomorphaceae bacterium
ATTTTTGAATATGAAAAAGATTTTCGTCGTACTCATACTCATTTTTGCCCTACCGGCGGCAGGACAGAAATTATCGAAGATTGAACCGGCCTCTTGGTGGCGTGGAATGGAACTCGACACCGTAGAATTTATGGTCTATGGTAAAGATATTTCCGACCTCACGGCTGTTGGGAAAGAATTGAAAGTTCTGGGTACCACAACATTGGAAAGCCCAAACTATTTGTTTGTAGAAGTCGTCATTCCTGATGCTACCCGTATTGGAGCACATAAGTTGCTCTTTAAAGATGAAAAGGGTCGCCACAAAGGGACATTAGCCATTAAGGTTTTGGAGCGCG
This sequence comes from Cryomorphaceae bacterium, assembly GCA_003455605.1. GTDB lineage: Bacteria > Bacteroidota > Bacteroidia > Flavobacteriales > Schleiferiaceae > UBA10364. The sequence goes on from DMQR01000187.1 coordinate 1,054, forward strand.
AGGAAAACTCATCGAAACGTAAGGGCTTTAACTCGGCGGATTTTATTTATCTAATCACTCCTGATCGTTTCAGAAATGGCGATCCTTCAAATGACCGAGTTAAAGGCATGTTTGAGGGGTCGAACCGTGATTTTATTGGCGGGAGACACGGGGGTGATTTGGCGGGGATCATTGAGAGCTTGGATTATTTCGAAAAGATGGGAATCTCTAGCTTATGGTTGAATCCTGTGCTCGAGAATAACATGGAGACCTACAGCTATCATGGGTACGCCATGACGGATTTATACAATGTGGATCCACGCTACGGGACGAATGAGCAATACAAGGAATTGGCAGATAAGGCTAAGGAAAGAGGTATTGGGATTATTATGGACCAAGTGGCGAATCACATCGGAAGCTTGCACCCGTGGATGAGTGATTTACCCAGTGAGGACTGGGTGAATCAATGGTCGGAGTTCACGCAAACGAATCACATGAAAGTCAGTAGGTTCGATCCGCACGGAGCGGAGGTGGACCGCAGGCAATTCACGGACGGATGGTTTGTGGAGACGATGCCGGATTTGAACCAGCGCAACGAGAAATTGGCCCGTTACCTTATTCAAAACTCAATCTGGTGGGTGGAATATTTGGGACTACACGGTATTCGTATGGATACTTGGCCTTACCCGGATAAGCAATTTTTGGTAGATTGGACCGAAGCCATTCTTCAGGAATATCCGAATTTAAACATCGTCGGCGAGGAATGGGTCAGTAATCCATCATTAATCAGCTATTGGCAAGCGGGTACAGCGAAGATGGACGATTATACCAGCTATTTACCCAGTGTTATGGACTTCCCATTGCAAAGCGCAGTTGTCGATGGATTAATGGGTGAAACTTCTTGGAGAAGTAGTATGACCAAGATTTACGAAAGCTTGGCCAATGACTACATGTATGGGGATATCAACAACATCATGATTTTCCCGGATAACCACGATATGAGCCGAATCTACACTCGTCTTAATGAGGATTTTGATAAGTGGAAAATGGCGATGACCTTGTTCTTTACAACTCGCGGTACCCTGCAGTTTTACTATGGAACAGAAATCTTGATGAATAATCCAGGCACGGAAGATCACGGTGTCATTCGTTCTGATTTTCCTGGCGGTTGGGAAGGGGACGCCGTGAATGCATTTACTGGCGAAGGACTGACTGCCCAGCAAAAAGAAGCTCAAGGGTTTATTCGCGTTTTGGCCAATTTGCGACGTCAATCGTTTGCATTGAACATGGGCGAAATGCTACACTACATCCCTCAAGATGAGGTCTACGTATACTTCAAATCGTTCGGTGATGAGCACAAGATGATTGTACTGAATCGCAATGATGGGGAAGTGGAACTTAGTTTGGAAAGATTCCAACAAGGTCTTGAAGGCTTTACCCGTATGGATAATGTTTGGACTGGTGAGGTGGAGGAAATTGGTACCACATTAAAGCTAGCGCCAATGGGATCATACATTTTTGACCTTAAATAAGCATGCGAGGACTGTTCTTTAGTATTGTAATGGCCTTTGCGGGGGTAAGTTGTTCGAATAACGAAGTTGTCCGCACTGAAGCTAATATCCACTGGGATACGATATCTGGGGTTAGCGCTGGTACTTTATTGCGGTTTGATAATGCTCATGCTATACCTTGGTTGAGTGCCCGCCCTTTAGATGTTTGGTTACCCAGTTCATACAATGGCAAGCGTAAGCACGCCGTGCTGTATATGTATGATGCTCAGATGCTATTTAATTCGAAGTTCACTTGGAATCACCAGGAATGGCGAGTAGATGAGATCTTGGATAGTTTAATTACCAGCAAGGCAATCCTACCCACCATCGCGGTAGGGCTCCACAATGGTGGTATGATGCGCAACTTCGAATATTTTCCTCAAAAGCCGTTCAATACACTAAAGAGTAGGTTTTCAGATTCTACCATGGCGGATATTGCAAAGCGCTATGGATCAGATTCTACCTTCCCTATACGAAGCGATCAGTATTTACAATACATTGTGGAAGGAGTGAAGCCGCTGGTAGATTCCACTTTTGCGGTATATACTGATAAAGGCGCCACGGCTGTGGCAGGGAGTTCTATGGGAGGCTTGATGAGCATGTACGCCATTGGAGAATACCCTTATGTGTTTGGCACTGCACTCTGTATGAGCACGCATTGGCCAGGGGGTTTTAGCTCAAATGAGGAGATTCCAAATGCTTTCCAGGCGTACGTGGCGGAATACATTCGTCCGGAACGTGTTGGCAAGATTTACTTTGATTATGGAACGGAGACATTGGACGGCATGTACGAGCCCTTTCAGAATGTTGTAAACCAAGTGTTGTTGGACAATGGGTTTGTTTCAGAAGGCAATTGGATTACGCAGAAGTTCCCCGGTGCGTCACACGACGAGAAGAGTTGGGCCAAGCGTTTACATGTTCCCCTCACATTTGCGTTCGCAAAGCAGCACTAGGTAATTTTTGGAGTTAGATTTAGAAAGAATCAATGACGTTGTTCAGCGTAGTGGAAGGACGCATAATGGCGGTTGCCATGGTATCATTAATAAAGTAATACCCGCCAATATCTGCTGGTTTGCCTTGAACAGCGATGAGCTCTGTAACGATAGTGTTTTCGTTGTTGCTCAACGATTCTGCTAGAGGTGCAAAAACAGTCTTAAGATCAGCATCATGATTTTGTCGGGCTAATTCCTGTGCCCAGTACATAGCTAGGTAGAAATGAGAGCCGCGGGTGTCAATACCGCCTAGGCGACGTGTAGGACTCTTATCATTATCCAAGAACTTAGAAGTCGCATCATCCAATGTACGTGATAGTACGGCTGCTTTGGTGTTGCCGTCTTTTTCGGCGAAATGCTCTAAGCTCACGCCAAGTGCTAGGAATTCACCCAAGCTGTCCCAGCGCAAGTAGTTTTCGCCCTTGAGCTGTTCTACGTGCTTTGGTGCAGAACCACCGGCTCCAGTTTCAAACAATCCACCGCCGTTCATCAACGGTACAATGGATAACATCTTGGCTGAAGTTCCTACCTCAAGGATAGGGAAGAGGTCAGTTAAGTAATCACGCAATACATTACCAGTGACTGAGATGGTATCGAATCCTTGTACAATACGCTCAAGGCTGAAGGTGGTTGCCTCAATCGGCGACATAATAAAGATGTCCAAGCCTTCAGCATCGTACTCTGGCAAATATGCCTCTACCTTCTTAATCAATTCGCGATCGTGCGCTCTATTCTCGTCAAGCCAGAACACCGCAGGAGTACTCGTGGCGCGAGCACGACGTAAGGCAAGGCTAACCCAATCCTTGATAGGAGTGTCTTTTACTTGGCACATGCGGAAAATATCACCTGCTTCCACGGATTGTGTCAAAACCGCTTGTCCATCGATCATCACATCCACACGGCCATCAGCATCCATCTGGAAGGTCTTGTCGTGCGAACCATATTCCTCTGCCTTCTGCGCCATCAAGCCAACATTGCTTACGCTGCCCATGGTCGTTGGATCAAGTGCACCGTTCTCCTTACAGAAGTCCATGGTCGCTTTGTAGATGCCGCTGTACGAACGGTCCGGGATCACCGCTTTCGTATCGCGCGGTTGTCCGTTTTTATCCCACATGCGTCCTGAGGTGCGAATCATTGCGGGCATAGAAGCGTCGATGATTACATCTGAAGGGACGTGTAGGTTGGTGATGCCTGTGTCGCTATTGACCATGGCCAAATCCGGTCCATTCTCAATTGCGGTAGCAAGGGCAGCTTCAATTTCATTGCGCTGGTCGGCAGGTAGGGTCGTGATCTTCGCGTACACATCGCCCAATCCATTGCGCACATCAACCCCCAATTTTTTGAAGGTCTCTCCGTATTTCTCGAACACCTCGGCAAAATAAACTTCCACTGCGGCGCCGAAAAGAATAGGGTCGCTGACCTTCATCATCGTCGCTTTCATGTGCAGCGAGAACAATACACCTTGTTCCTTGGCGTCTTTGATATGCTCTGCCAAGAATGATTTTAGGGTGTTCATGCTGATGGCAGAACCATCGACCACTTCGCCAGCTTGCAGGGCGATACCTGCTTTTAATGTTTTTGTGGTGCCGTCGGCTGCTGCGGTGAACACGATATCTGCTGCGCAAGGTGCTACGATGGTAGTGCTCACTTCTGAACCATAGAAGTCGCCTTCGCTCATACTGCTCACGTGGCTCTTACTATCTGCCGTCCATTCTCCCATGCTATGTGGGTGCTTGCGGGCATAGTTCTTCACAGCTTTCGGGGCGCGACGGTCGCTGTTTCCTTCACGGAGTACAGGGTTCACCGCTGATCCCTTTATTTTATTGTAACGGCTTCTGATGGTCTCTTCTTCGTGATTTTTTGGCTCTTCCGGGTAGGATGGTATAGTAAATCCAGCGGCTTGTAGCTCAGCGATGGCCGCCTTCAACTGTGGGATAGAGGCGCTAATGTTTGGAAGCTTGATGATGTTGGCTTCCGGAGTTTTTGCCAACTCACCTAATTCTGCGAGGGCATCGCCTATTTGCTGTTCCTCACTGAGGAAGTCATGGAAGGTCGCAAGGATGCGTCCGGACAGGCTGATATCGCGTATTTCCACATCGATTCCTGCTTTGGCGGTGAAGGCTTTAACAATAGGCAATAAGCTATAAGTCGCTAATGCTGGTGCTTCGTCTGTTTTCGTGTACAGAATTTTAGACATAATCAGAGTGTGTTTGCGGGCGCAAATATAATGCGCAGCGCCTCAAGGTTAATCCCTTCTATTGGAACTTAGCAACCTTCTCATCGTTGCTTAATCTATTCTCTCCCAGGTGGTATTGGACGTTGCTTAGAAATTCAGAGCTTGTTTTAAGCTTTTGGAGTTCTAGGACCAATTCATTGGTTGCGGTATCTAAGGTAGCGAATCACCATTCATACTCTGGGTCTTGTCTAGTTGTTTTGGAGTGAGTAGGCATTCAGCGTAATCGCGATACTTAGCCACACTACGTATGGAGTGAGCAGCCAAGTAAGCCGGGGTAGATAAGGCTTTGCCTTAATAGCCATAAAACCCACCACAAAGACAAGTAGGATGATTTCAAACAATGCCACACCCATCCAATGTAGATCGAAGAATAATGGATTCCAAAGGATGTTCAGGACCAATTGGACCCCATAGATCCATAAAATCGTTTTACTAAGTGCTTCAATTTGAGCAGCTTTATTCATGAAAATACTTAAACATACCATGATTAATGTCCATGAGGTACCAAATACCCAACCTGGAGGCGTCCATGGCGCTTTATTGAGGTTCGTGTACCAACTTCCTGTCGGGCCTTCACCCATCAAGTAACTGCCCAAAGCGAGGGCGCCAAAATTCAAAACGAAAAAGAAGAGGAGTCTAAGGGTCATGTAGTTTATTTCAAGGTGTTTTCAAATTTACTGTTTAATATTGGCCATTCCAATGATGCATTTGCAATGCAATTCGTTTCCCATATTCCGTATTTATTGAGATGCTATTAATTAGCGAGTGTGAGTGTATTTGATGATTTTATGTATTTTGGAAGGGAACAAAATCATTTAAGTCATGAAAAAATTATTACTCTTCTTTTTTACGGTTTCAGGGAGCATGCTATTTGGGCAGACCTTATCTATGCCTACTATTCCCGCAGCTGGGGTCACCTACCCAATCACTATCAAATCGGATACTGTTCCTCATCCTAGTCAAGGTAATTGGGATTTTTCCAATGTTACCACTGATGCTACGGGAACAATCGAATTCGAACCTATTTCTGCTACATCTTACTCAAGCAATTACCCTAATGCGACTCACGTCAAATATGAAGACGGGGGTAAATTCTTTTTAGGTTTTGATACAAACGAATATACATTTCATGGTGAAATTACGGTTATCACAACGTCGTATCAAAATCCGTTAATTCTGCATACATATCCATTCGCTATTGGCGATTCTCATTCTGATTCAGAGTTGGATATATCATTTACTTGTAGTGGCTGTCCGCCATACATGGAGAGAGATGATGCTGTATATTCTGAATCTTTATCCTCAGGCTCCTTAACAATGCCAGACGGCACTGTCCATAATACGGCAACCTTAGTTTACACTACTAGAACTTTTAATGACGGGCAGATTGGATCGCCCACTTGTAACCTATTTCTAGAGCAATGGCTATGGTGGGTTCCGGGTTATCCCATGCCCGTGGCACAAACCCGCGAATTATCTACAACAGGTCCATGCCCCCCGAATGTTGGTTATCGGGAATCTAAGTTTTTAGTCGGTAACCCAATAGTAGTCGAGGAGAATGAATTCGATCGTTTGGCTATCTACCCTAATCCAGCTCAAGATTATATCGAGCTCCTGAATCTAGTGGATGATGAAATAGAGATTACTATTTCAGATATGTCCGGCAGAATCCTCATTGAGAAAGTCGTTTCGAGACAATCCAATAGAGTTAATACAGAGTCTCTATCACCAGGAATGTTTGTGTTAACCACAAATGATGTTAGTCAACGCGCTCAGAGATTTATAAAGAAATAACTCCAAAAGTGAATAAGGGCGCCTACTTTGAATAAAATAAGGCGACCTTAGTTTTACGCTATAATTTCACAATGCGCTGTGCTGCCTTCCGCTCTTGAATTGACAAAGG
>DMQR01000112.1 GCA_003455605.1 Cryomorphaceae bacterium
ATAGCATGAAGAAATTGGGCTTAATCGCATTATTACTATGCACCTTGTCCCTTAATGGTCAAGACCAGCAGGCCTATATCATTTCCTTCACGGCCAAAGAAAACCTGGGGCAACTGCAGCAACCCACTACAATCCTTTCCGAAAGGGCGATCGCACGCCGCGAAAGACAGGGTATTGCCTTAAGACCTGATGATGTTCCCGTATCGAACATCAGGAAACAAACCATCGCAAACCTTGTTTCTTACGCCGGTTATGCCTCTAAATGGTTGAATGGCATGTATACAGAAGCGACGCCTGCCGAACTCAATCAAATCCAGAACCTTCCCTTTGTCGCGAAAGTCCAGCCCGTCACTGGCGGCACGGTAACGCATGGATTTTATGGCTATGCGGAGTCTCAAAATGGTCAAATAAACATTGGGGCCATACACGCATACCAAGACAATGGATACGACACAGAAATAGCCCGCGGCGAAGGTATGCTCATAGCTGTTCTAGATGCGGGATTTGTTGGGGCCAATTCCGTCAACATCAACGACAACCTAAACATCCTCACCACGAGAAACTTTGTAGAGGGTGGCACACATGTCTACCAAGGTTCCTCTCACGGATTCAGCGTACTTTCTACAATGGCCGCATTCCAACCAGATGTCTACGTAGGAACTGCGCCAGAATCTTCTTATGCCTTGATCAAAACCGAAAAAGAGCTGAGTGAAACACCAGAGGAAATGTTCCACTGGATCGCCGGTGCTGAATTTGCCGATTCCATTGGCGCAGATATCATTAACAGCTCTTTGGGCTATAGCACCTTTGACGATCCGGCCGACGATTACTCCGTTGACGACCTCGACGGTCGCACCAGCATTATCTCCTTAGGTGCCCTAGCTGCGGCTCGTACTGGAATGCTTGTAGTGACCAGTGCTGGAAACGCTGGAGGTAGTGCTTGGGACAAGATTACCTTTCCGGCAGATGCAGATAGCATTCTCACTGTAGGAAGTGTGAATCAATACAGCATGGCAAGTACTTTCAGTTCTAGGGGATATACCGTAGATGGCCGTGTTAAACCAAATGTCTGCGCCAGAGGTGAAGGAGCCACTGTATTTCGTCCCGATGGCCAAATAGCGTTGGCAAATGGCACTAGTTTCAGTTCGCCCATCATGGCAGGAGCAGCGGCTTGTCTCTGGCAGACCCAACCCAATGCGACGGCCCAACAGATTATCAAAGCGCTCGAAACCAGTGCCTCACATTATTACAGTCACAACATCAGAATAGGATATGGAATTCCCAATCTCGGATTGGCAAAACGCAATCTAGATGTGGTTGTAGGAGGGGGAATCCCCCCTACATTGGTATATCCTAATCCCTTTGCGGATTACGTGGAACTCTTCCTGCCGGATGGTGAAGCTCTCGATATTGAGCTAGAATTATACGATTTGATGAATCGAAAAGTCGCAGAGGGTACCTTAGCAGGTAAACGATATCAAACGCTATGGAGCCCAGGAGATCATGTGCCGCCGGGAATGTACATTCTATATCTGAGGAGAGGTAATGAGTTTCAACGATTACGCGTGATCAAAACCATCTAATTCTCAACAAACTAGGTTGAGAGTTTAGTCGTTAAAGAAACCTCTTAGTACTAAGCGTAGGCCTGCCACGGCGAGGAATACTCCAGTGGCCATAATCACCAATGAAATGGCAGTCCAAGACCAGTGTCCGCCCGTCCCTTTACCGATGAACAGCGCTGGGCCGATGAATATGAAAGGGAAGGACCAAGCCAGTCTAAACAATCCTGCAATGATTTTATCTTTATCACTTCTTCCCATTGTTCCACGCTTCAACAGCAGCACGAACACTGCCATGAGTTAATAAGAGTTCCTTCGCTTCAGCCGCGTCAACGCACAAAGTCTCTACAATCATACGGGTACCGCGTTCTACGAGCTTGGCGTTACTGAGCTGCATGTCGACCATTTTATTGCCTCGAACACGTCCTAACTGAATCATTGCGGTCGTAGAAATCATATTCAGAACTAATTTCTGGGCTGTTCCCGCTTTCATTCTTGTAGATCCCGTGACAAACTCAGGTCCTACTACTACTTCTATAGGGTGTTCCGCGGCTTCAGCACATGCCGATCCCTCATTACATGTAATACAGGCCGTAAGCATGCCAGCTGCTCGAGCTTCTTTCAATCCGCCAACGACATAAGGCGTGGATCCACTAGCTGCGATACCGACCAATGTATCTTCCGAAGAAGGCATGTAGTTACTTAAATCGCGCCATGCCCCATGGAAATCATCTTCTGCATGCTCTACTGCTTTACGAATGGCGCTGTCGCCGCCCGCGATCAAGCCGATGACCAAATCATGTGGTACACCATAAGTAGGCGGACATTCACTGGCATCCAAGATTCCCAAGCGTCCTGAGGTCCCAGCGCCGATGTAAATTAATCTTCCTCCTCGTTGCATCCGTTCCACCAAGGCCGCTACGAACGCTTCAATGGCAGGTATCTTAGCAGCAATGGCTTTACTTATGGTCGCATCTTCTGCATTGATTCCGCGCAATACATCGCCAACAGCCATGTTTTCTAGGTTGTTATAATTCGAACTTTGTTCTGTGGTTTTCATGCGTTTCGTTTCAATCGGGCCATGTAAAATCCATCATTATAGGTGGAAGGCTCTACGCTTTGATCTTCAACCAATTCAAATTCAGGGTGAGATTCCAAAAAGCACTGTACTTGGCGTTCATTTTCCTGCGGTAAAATACTACAAGTAGCATATACCATGGTGCCCTGAGGCTTAACCATAGTGGAGTAGGAGCTGATGATTTCTTGCTGTACACCTTTTAAGCGATCCAAGTGTTCCGGTTCTAACTTCCATTTAGTATCCGGTTCACGCTTGATCACGCCAGTACCAGAGCATGGAACATCCAACAATAGATAATCTGCAGTGTCTTTCAAGCTTTCTAATACTCCCAGTTCTTCCCATGCCTTGGTCTCCACAATGTCCAAACCGCTACGCTGTGTGCGCTTGAGCAGTTCCCCAAGCTTTCTACCTTCGACATCCATGGCGATTAATCGACCCTGGTTGTTCATGAGCATTCCCAGGTGCAATGTTTTTCCTCCGGCACCGGCACAAGCATCAATGACAGTCGCTCCAGGCTGCGGTTGTAAATACGGGGCAATACTTTGCGATCCAGCATCTTGTACTTCAAACCATCCTTCTTGAAAGGACGGGATGTGATTCAACCGCGGACGTCCTTCAATGTAGTAGGCGCCTTTAAATTTAGGGTGTTCATATAAGGTAATGCCATGATCCTCCAGAGAATCAGTGACCTGTTCCACACTTGCTTTTAAGCTGTTTATACGTAGGTTAACAGTGTTTGGGATATTCATCGCCGCAGCGATTCGGGACCATTTCTCAGGGCCCAATTGTTCTTCTGCTATCGCCGAAAACCAAGGCGCATAGCTTTCCTTCGTGGCCACATTATCGATGGTCTTTAGGCGCTTCGTCACCTCTATATCGCGAATGGCATCGAATTTTGGCCAATCAGGAAGAATGCCACCACGCCACAACCAATACACGCCAAAAAGCTTCTGAAGATCTTTTCTTTTTGTGCTTGGCTCTTGCTCGAGAATGGCCCATAAAAGCCCCCACCAGCGTACCATTTCATAGGTATGTTCGGCCACAAAACTACGGTCTCGGGATCCCCACTTCTTATTCTGGCGCAAAATACGCTCGACTACCTTATCCGCATATATCCCTTTCCCAAAGGTGATTTCTAAGGCTTCTAGAACCCCAGCAACGGTATTCGGAAACAACCTTTGGGTGTGAATGGACATTTACAGGGCAGGGTATTGCTGTGGATTTCGTTCGTGCATTAGCCCATAGATACGCTCTACCATATCGTCCACGCTTGGTTTAGAGAAATAATCTCCATCCGATGCGAAGGCAGGTCGGTGGTCTTTGGAGGTAATGGTCATAGGCGCCGCATCAAGATATTCGTAGGCTCCTTGATCTTCCAAAACTTGTTGCATCAGGAATGCGCTGGCACCACCACGAACATCCTCATCAAGAACTACCAAGGCATTAGTCTTACGAACACTTGCAGCCACTTCATGCTCTAAATCAAAAGGAATAAGCGACTGTGCATCAATAAGTTCAACACTTATACCTAATGTGGCCAATTCATCACAAGCGGCCTGTGCTAACACACAGTTACTGCCGTAGGTCAATAAGGTTAAATTTGAGCCTTCTTGCAATACTTCGACCGCTCCAATAGGTGTAGTATAATCCCCTAAATTCTTCGGCAGCGATTCCTTTCTTCGGTAGCCATTCAAGCATTCTACCACGAGGGCAGGAGTCTCGAGCTCCATTAATTTGTTGTAGAAACCAGCGGCTTGCACCATGTTACGAGGTACTAATACATACATTCCCTTGATAGAGTTGATGATTGCACCCATAGGAGAGCCCGAATGCCAAATACCTTCGAGTCTATGACCACGTGTTCTCACAATAGTTGGAGCCATTTGGCCGCCTACTGTTCTGTAGTGCAGGGTAGCCAAATCGTCAGACATAATCTGAAGCGCGTACAATAAATAATCTAAGTACTGAATTTCGGCAATGGGGCGCAAACCTCTCATGGCCAATCCAATACCTTGACCCATAATGGTGGCTTCACGAATACCGGCATCAGAAACACGGGTCTCTCCGTATTTCGCCTGCATACCTTCTAATCCCTGATTCACATCACCAATCTTTCCCGAATCTTCACCAAAGACCATGGCCTGAGGATGCTTCGCGAAAAGAGCATCAAAATTATCTCTAATCACAATGCGGGCGTCCACTTGCTCCACGTTCTCGACATTAGGCGCTACAAATTCGAGGAGCTTTTGCTCATCGTTTGGATTGTAGAGATGTGAACTGTATCTACGTTCTTGTTCCGCTGTCGCTGCCTCTAGCCATGTCTTTAGTGGGGCAGTATCTATAGCAGTATCTCCGTTCACCATACGAATGGCCTTACGCACGGCACGCATTGACATCGCCACATCAAGATCTTGATGGGCTTCTAATTCCTGTATGAGATTAGTGGTGAAAATACCTTTTTCACCTTTTTGCTGAATGCCTTTCAATAGAGATAAGGCTTCATTACGCAGTTGTTTCGGCAGACGTTGGAAAATGCTCCAAGCTTCCTTTTTCCCTTCTCGAGAAGCTTTCTTTCCTTCTTGAGTCACCTCTTCTAACTCTTCTTGGGTGGCAATGCCACGATTCATGATCCATTGTCCAAACTTTAGGATACAATCATGGTCCTTCTCCCATTGCAACCGCTCCGGGGATTTGTAGCGCTCGTGTGAGCCAGAAGTACTGTGGCCTTGCGGCTGAGTCATACCTTTAACGTGAATCATCACAGGTACATGCTCCTCACGGGCTACTTTGGATGCGCGTAAGAAAGATTTGACAAGCTCTGGATAATCCCATGCTTCCACAACAAATATGTCATAACCTTTACCCTGTTCGTCACGCTGAAATCCCTTCAAAATTGCACTGATATCTTCCTTGGTGGTCTGGTACTCAGCACCTACGGAAATACCATATTCATCATCCCAAACAGAAATGACCATAGGAACTTGCAATACCCCAGCGGCATTGATAGTTTCAAAAAATAAACCCTCAGAAGTAGAGGCATTTCCTATGGTTCCCCAAGCCACTTCCTTGCCGTTATTAGAGAACTTTTCAGAGCCTTCGAATGAAACTTCTTTGTACACTTTCGAAGCCTGTGCTAAACCGAGAAGTCTTGGCATTTGCCCTGCGGTAGGGCTGATATCTGAAGCGCTATTGTATTGCTTGGTAAGATCCACCCACTGGCCATTCTCATCCAATGAGCGTGTTGCAAAATGACCATTCATCTGGCGACCACCGGCCATTGGTTCAACCTTGGTGTCAGTTACAGCGTATAGGGAGGTGAAAAAAGACGTAGCGTTCATCTCGCCTAAGGCCATCATGAAGGTTTGATCGCGGTAATACCCTGAACGGAAATCACCCTTTTGGAATGCTTTAGCCCATGCAATCTGGGCCAATTCTTTCCCGGCACCAAAAATGCCAAATTTTGCCTTACCTGTGAGCACTTCACGACGTCCCATCAAGGAACATTCTCTAGACATAACTGCAATGCGGTAATCTTCAAGAACTTCTGCCTTGTACTCCTGGTAACTTATTTGTTTGGTATGTTTCTCTGTCATGTGATAGGGTTGACATTAGCTCCTACAAATATACGACAGAATGGGCCCTACATGATTCGCTTGAAGACGAAGAGTACGAAAAGGGTGATAACGATTAACAGCGCGACTTGAATTCCACCTTCGCTGTAATGAACTTTGTGAAGTTTAAGGTCTTTTCTGTAACTATATACGAGGTAGGATAGGAAGGCTATTGCAAATATTCCCGCGAAAATCCAATGTCCTGTCGTAATGTTTTCCATGTTGTAAATTTACATCTCATTCAATCATTTTAGAAGATCTCATGAAGAAACAATTGGATCATGTCGAAAAATTCCATGATACGTTTGGTATCACCAATAAATATCAACCCGATGCTAGTGTAGGTGCAGATACTATTGCGCTGCGCCATAGACTAATGGCAGAGGAAAATGAAGAGTATTTGGAAGCGGCATTGGCCGGCGATGCCATAGAAGTAGCGGATGCCCTAGGGGATATGATGTATATTCTATGTGGCACTATTCTTAGCCACGGCATGCAACACATCATTGAAGAGATATTTGAAGAAATTCAAGCCAGCAACATGAGTAAACTAGGTGAGGATGGACAACCAATTTACAGAGAAGATG
>DMQR01000191.1:0-2169 GCA_003455605.1 Cryomorphaceae bacterium
ATCCAGTTAAAGCCGGCCCTTGGAGAGATAAAGCGGAAGAAGTCCGTGCCAAATCGGATAGTTTGTTCAATCTTATTGAATCCATGAAAGCCGAGTTAATTGTTCGTGCTGGTGGTGAAGATGAGGAAAATCCTGGCAAACCAAAAAAAATGGATGATCGGGAAACTGCTCCTAATTACTTCTTGATTGAGAAAAAAGGGCAAGAGTTGAAGTCGGAAATGGAGGCTTTTAGAGAGGTTATGAAATGGGATGCCGTAGGAAATGAAAGCCTTATTGAGGCTTTAGATGCAACTTTTTCTTTAGCCGATGAAATGCACGACGGCGTTAATATGTCTTGGGAACAACAAAATTTTGAGCATTTTCCGCTCATTTCTGTTTTGACCTTTCTAACAGGTATGCAAAGTGATGTTAGAACTGCAGAAGCCAATGTCATAGATAATCTTTTCACAAATATCAATGCACGGGATATTAAGGTAACAGGTGTAAAGCCAATCGTCATACCGAAAAGCACGTTTGTCACGAAAGGTGATTCATACGAAGCCGAAGTCCTATTGGCCGCCTTTGATGAAACTCAAAACCCTACATTCTTAATAAATGGAGACTCAATTTCTGCTAAGGATATCATTGATGGAGTTGCAAATATCACTCTACCTGCGAATAAAGTAGGTACGGAAACATGGAACGGAGAAATCCGCCTGATAACAAATGGAGAGGAAAAAGTTTATGAAATTGGTGAACAATTCTACAATGTAGCTCCTCCTAGCGTAGTTATCTCTCCAACCAAAATGAACGTCTTGTACCGCGGGGTAGATAACCCATTGGAAATTTCTGTTCCTGGTGTAGATCCTTCAAACTTGATTGTAAACGGTCGTGGCGTGAAGAAATCCCGCGGCGGATACATTGCTGATGTAACACGTAACCCTGGTGGTACTATGAAAATTGCCGTTAGCGTGCGTGAAGCAGACGGTTCATCAAAGTCAATGGGATCTAAAGAATTCCGTGTGAAGAACCTACCGGATGCAGCAGGTGAAATCTTCGGTAAAACTGAAGGTTTGATGTCAGCAAACTTGATTAAAAAGGCAAAGGTTGTAGCGAAATTCAACAATTTTGATTTCGAATTACCTTTGAAAGTAACGAGCTTCCAGATTATCATTCCTCCTTTTGCTCCTATCGATTGTAAAGGAAATACACTAAACTCCAACGCTAAAGCTGCATTGGACAAAGCCAAGCCTGGAACACCAGTAATTATTAGAAACATTAAGGCGGCAACTGCTAAAGGCATCAAGCCAAAAGTTGCTCCTATTACTATTGATTTGAACTAAGATGGTACGAGTTAAAGCGCTCCTTTTTGCCATAGTTGCTGTAGGTCTATCCTACTCAACAGCAAATGCGCAAATTCTAGATCCTTCGGATGATGGTATTATCCCTGAGGCGACTAAGCACTATCGAAACAATCGTGTAGTGCCCTACCCATACCTGCGTCAAGACGACATGTTGTGGTCTGAGCGTCACTGGGAGCGCATTGACTTGCGCGAGAAAATCAACCTTCCGCTATACTATCCGATCAAGCCTATGCCGGATCGTAAAGCACTATGGGATGTATTGGTAGATGGTATCATTACCGAAAATACCATCACAGAGATTTTCTTGGATGATCGCTTCGAATTGCCTTTGACAATCGACGAGGTTCGTGAGAAAATTGAGCAATACGATACCATTCCAGATCCAGATGATCCGTTCGGTCCACCATTAGCCATCGATACAATTACCATTAAGGCGAACAATGTGGTTGCCTACCACATTAAGAGTGACTGGTACTTCGACAAGCAAAGAGGTGAATTGAAAAATCGTATTATTGGTATTGCACCTGAAGTACGTGATCCACGTAACCAATCGTTGACCTACAACCCATTCTGGGTATGGTTCCCAGATGCTCGTTATGCAATGGCGACGTCAGTAGCTTACAATGAAAAAAATAACAATCAGCGATTGACTTTCGATCAAATCATGCATTTCCGTAAATTTAATGCTACCATTATTAAAATGGATAATGTTTACGATCGTACGATTGCAGATTATAAGCGCAACAGCGCTATGAACCAACTGCTCGAAGCCGCTCGAATCAAAGAAGATTTGAGAAACAAAGAGCACGATATGTGGACTTACTAA
>DMQR01000191.1:2473-7543 GCA_003455605.1 Cryomorphaceae bacterium
CAAAGAGCATGATATGTGGACTTACTAAGACTTCATAAGTAAACTTCTTCAAGAACTCCTGTTACCTTTGTAGCAGGAGTTTTTTTATGCCTTACGTAGATTATATAATTGTTGGAGGAGGTATCTCGGGATCTGTGCTTAGCTATACGTTAATGAAGCACGGCGCAAGCATACATCTATTTGATGTGCCTGACGAGAATATGAGCTCAAAAGTCGCCGTGGGACTTTGGAACCCGATTATAATGAAACGCATGAAAAAGGTTTGGATGGCCGACGAGATGATGGAAGTCTTGCACGAAGTCTATCCCGACATAGAGGCATGGACACAAAAGCCCTTCTTCGAGCCTCTACCCTTACGTCGTGTTTTTCGCAACCCCGGAGAGCAGAACACTTGGATGGAGCTGTCCGATCAACAAAGCTTCGCTCCTTTTCTTCAAGACTCCATTGAGCCGACACCTTCGGGAATTATAGCCGAATACGGGAGCGGTTTAACGAAGGGTACAGGACGACTTAGGGTAAATACTATGATGGCCTCCGTTCGCGAAAAGCTCGGGGAAACATATTCCTTCACAGAGGAATATTTTAATTGGGAAGTTGTTGAGCCACACAGTGAAGGCGTCCAATACAAAGATCTCAAGGCACATGCGATCATTTCTTGCGAGGGGACCCATTTGGCGCTGGGTAAAAGTCAGCTTAGACAGCAAGGTTTTTCTCCTGTTAAAGGGGAGCTTTTAACGGTCCAATTAAATCGCGATCTTGGAAAGGAATGCATTCATCAAGGACATTTTATGTTGGGCGAAAAGGGGCAGAAAGCCTCCATTGGAGCAACCTATGCATGGGAGGGATTCGAGGACGGCCCTACCCCAAAAGCTAAAGACGAACTTATCCAGCATATGGATAAAGTTTGGTCAGAGGATTATAAAGTCATTAATCACTACGCAGGTACTCGACCGGCCACGAAGGATAGACGACCCATCATAGGACCTCACCCTTTGAAGGAGAACGTATGGGTCTTTAACGGCATGGGGTCTCGTGCGGTGCTGATGGCACCTTACTTGGCACAAAATTTGGCAGAGCACTTGCTATATGGAGTGCCGTTAATCAAGGAATGCGACCCCGCTCGATTTAAAAGCTAGTTACTTCTTTTCTTTTTACCCACGTTCAGCGGCACATCCTTTTCGTAGTAATGGCATAAAATTTCGTGCCTTTTAACATCTTGATTTATTACTGATTTACAGGGTAAAAATACAGCGGCCGCGCGAGGGTTTTTGATACTTTTGTTACAATGGTAGTATCATTCAATAAAGCCTCGCTTTTTTTTGGCGGAAGGGCCATCTTCAACGAAATCAGCTTCCAAATCAACCCGGGTGATCGCATTGGTCTAGTGGGCAGGAATGGGGTGGGGAAATCTACCCTACTGAAACTCATTGCAGGCGACTACTCTCTGGATGAGGGGAGTAAAAACATGGCGAAAGAGATGCGAATAGGCTTCCTACGTCAGGATTTGGTGATGGATATGGAAAAGTCCATCATGCAGATCGCTCGCAGTGCCTTTGACGAGATTATGCGAATCAACGAGCGCATGGAGGAGATCAATATGGAGTTTAAAACACGGACGGATTACGATAGTGACTCCTATATACTATTAATTGAAGAGTTAAGTCTACTCAGCGAGCGCTTCGGCATCCTAGGTGGGGATAATCTTGACGAGAGCGTGGAGTTGGTATTAAAGGGACTTGGATTTACACAGGATAGCTTCCATAACAAACTCCATACGTTTTCGGGGGGATGGCGCATGAGAGCAGAATTGGCCCGATTACTTCTTCAAAAGCCAGACCTACTGCTGTTGGATGAACCTACGAATCACTTGGATATTGAAAGTATCATGTGGTTGGAGCAACATTTGAGCGACAGTAATCAAACCCTGATGGTGGTAAGCCACGATAGAACATTCTTGGACAATGTGACGACGCGCACTATTGAGATTATCATGGGCAAGGCCTATGATTTCAATACCCCGTACTCAAGATATTTGACCTTGAGGGAGGAGTTGCGTGAGAAACAATTGGCCACCGCAAAAAATCAAGAGCGTGAGATCAAGCAGACTGAGGAATTGATTGAACGGTTCCGCGCAAAGGCCAGTAAAGCCTCATTTGCGCAGAGTTTAATCAAAAAGCTCGACCGTATGGAACGCATCGAAGTGGACGATATGGATACCTCAGCTATGCATTTCAAATTCCAGCCGGCTCCGCGAAGCGGTAAGGTGGTGGTCAAGGCCGAGGGCGTGAAAAAGTCCTATGGCGATTTACAGGTATTGCGAGGTGTGGATTTGGAGGTGGAGCGCGGCGAGCGCGTAGCCTTTATAGGACAGAACGGTCAAGGAAAATCCACCTTGGTAAAGGCGTTACTGAAAGAGATTCCCGCAGAAGGGTTGATGGCACTCGGTCACAACGTGATGGTGGGCTATTATGCCCAAGACCAGGCGGATGCCTTAGATGGTAATAAAACAGCCTTACAGACCATCGAGGATGCCTCTCCTGAAGAAATGCGCAAGCATGCCCGTAGTCTATTAGGTGCATTTATGTTTAGAGGTGAGGACGTCGATAAGAAAGTGAAAGTCTTGAGCGGTGGAGAACGTGGCCGTTTAGCCCTTTGTAAGCTTTTACTCAATCCTATCAATTTCTTGGTAATGGATGAGCCGACGAACCACTTGGACATGAACAGTAAGGACGTGCTGAAGCAGAGCCTTCAATCCTTTGACGGAACGTTATTGGTGGTAAGCCACGACCGTGAGTTTTTGGAGGGACTTGTGACCAAGACTATTGAGTTTAGGGACTACAAAGTCAAAACGATTTTGGGGGGTATCGAATACTACCTCGAGCAAAGAAAATTGGAATCGATGCGCGAGGTTGAGGCGAAAACGGCCCAAAAGAATATTGAAAAAGCCAAAGAAGAAGCTGCTAATGGCTTGGATTACAAGGAGCGTAAGCGTCTGGAGAAAGATTTGCGCAGTGTAGTCCGGAAATTGGAGGAAGTTGAGCAAGAAATTGAGAACTTAGAGGAAGAAATAAACACTTGGGACGAGCAGCTCGCCGATCCGCAGGAATGCAAGGCACTCATGGCTAATCCAGATTTTTATCCCAAGTATGAAGAAAAAAAGTCCGTAGTAACCGGCAAAATGGAAATATGGGAGCAACTCAACGAAGAAAAAGAGGCCTTGGAATCGCAATTATCGGAATCCTCCTTACCGTAAGTCTTTGGGCTCAACCAAAGCTTGTCGTTCAAGTTGTGGTTGATCAGATGCGCGCGGAATACTTACAGCGCTTTGACCACCAGTTTGCACCGGATGGTGGTTTTAGAATTTTGATGGACAGCGGTTTTTCGTATTCCAATACACATTATAACTTCATTCCTACCTATACCGGGCCCGGGCACGCAAGCATTTCTACCGGTACAACACCTAAATACCACGGTATTGTAGCGAACGATTGGTGGGATAACCGTACAGCTAGTAAGGTTTATTGTGCGGAGGATATGGATGTAGAGCCTTTAGGTACGATCGAAAGCTCTAGTAAACGCTCTCCAAAAAACTTACGGGCGCTAACTTTTTCAGACGGTATCAAATTGTATACAAACAACAAAGGGAAGACCTACGGGGTTAGTATAAAAGACCGTGGGGCTATTTTCCCAGCAGGTCACATGGCGGACGGAGCCTTTTGGTTAGATGCTTCAATGCATTTTGTCTCATCATCTTATTATATGGAGCAATTACCTGAGTATGTGCGAGACTTTAATGGGGAGGAGTTCGCAATGAACAAAATGCGACGTGGTTGGAGATTGGAATTATCACCTCGTAAATATGAGTTGAGCTTAGAAGATGAGAACCCATACGAGCCAAAATTAAACAAGCAGAGTTCTAGTTTCCCATATGACTTAGAATATATGGTAAATGCTTCTAATAGCGCATTCAGTGAATCGGGACTGGAAAGACTCAAAATGACTCCTATCGGAAATGAGATGGTCTTGGAGATGGCCCTGTTACTGCTGAAAGAAGAAGATCTTGGAGAAGATGAGTTCACTGATTTCTTAGGTGTGAGTTTCTCTTCACCAGATTATGCTGGACATACTTGGGGCGTGCGCTCTCGTGAAGTGCATGATATGTATTTGAAACTGGATGGTCAATTAGGCCAACTCATCAAAGCCCTCGATAAGAAAGTGGGTCGCGATCAGTACATCATCTACCTCACCGCAGATCATGGAGCGAGCGAAAACCCCAATCACTTGCGCAACTTTGGCTATGATGTACGCAACTATGCCAATGCCGATATAGTGGCAATGCTGAATGATGCCATAGTGGAACAGATTGATGTGGAAGTGAATATGGAAAATACAGTGGCTAAAATTATCAATCATCATCTGTACTTGAATGATTGGGCCAAGCCCTATACAGAAAAGATTGCAAAAATAATCGAACAAGTAGATCCCTTCGTTCATGTGTATACAGCAGATGAAATACGCAGACCGGGCAACGAGGAATTAGCTAAAAAACTTCATGAGGGATATCAAACTAGGTTTGCGGGTGATTTGATCTTCGAGCTTCAACCGAATTGTATTTTCTATGGTCCTACGGGTTCAACTCATGGTACGGGCTATACCTACGATACACATGTACCGTTCTTGATGATGGGTGCTAGGATAAGCCCGGGGAGTAGCCATGAAATCATACATGTGACAGATGTGGTGGATAAGGTAGCAGAGAAGGCGAACTTGCCTTATGCGCCCAACAGTCTGATCCATTAGGGGTAAAGTCCCTATATTGATGAGGGAAAACTCTCTAAAAATTAAACTTATGAAAAAAGCCCTACTAATCTCAGGCGTAGGCTTTGCCCTAGTCTCGTGTGGAAATGCATTCTGTGATTGTGATGTCTATGAAGACGATTACAGTTGGGACGGTTTCCAGTACCAATTAAATAGTTCAGCACTCACCGTGGAAGATACTTGTGTTGATCCGGGTGTTTTGGATTCCACTACAGCCGGTGGTGGAAATACACCATCTTATTTGACGGTAAC
>DMQR01000203.1 GCA_003455605.1 Cryomorphaceae bacterium
AACATCGGTATGTGGTTTGAGCGTTTCGTAATAATCGTAACCTCTATCCACAGAGATTACTTGCCATCTTCATGGTCTATGTTCTCTCCAACCTTTGTCGATATCGGTATCTACATCGGAACCATCGGTTTCTTCTTTGTATTGTTCCTTCTATATGCTAGAACATTCCCTGTGATTGCTCAAGCAGAATTGAAAACCATCTTGAAGTCTTCAGGTGAAAACTTCAAAAAACACCACGACGAACATGGGGCACATTAAACACAATCCAATCGTTCGCGCGCTTTTCAATGACGATGATATCGTATTGAGCGCAGTAAAAGACCTACGTACTAATGGATTCCACGTTAGTGAAGTATATTCACCATTTCCAATTCACGGATTGGACGAAGCTATGGGCTTGAAGAGAACGCGTCTAAGTACAGCGGCCTTCTTCTACGGCCTTACAGGTTTGTTCTTTGCTTCGTGGTTGACATACTACACTATGATTATGGATTGGCCGCAGAACATCGGTGGTAAGCCAAACTCTATGTGGTTTTTGAACATGCCGTCTTTCGTGCCGGTGATGTTTGAGTTGACCGTATTCTTTGCAGCTCACCTAATGTGTTGGTCTTACTTCGCCGTAAATGGTTTGTACCCTGGAGCGAAAGCACAAAACCCAGATCCACGTACCACTGATGATCACTTCTTGATGGAAGTAGAAATCGAAGGCGATGAGGATGCTTTGAACAAGAAGCTGAAGGATTTGGGTGCAATAGAAATTTCTAAAATTGAAGCCTAAGCATGAAGCGTTTATCTACATTCTTACTATTGGTTGCAGGTGCTGTATTGGCTAGCTGTAACATTGATAAAACTACGCCTGGCTACACATACATGGATGACATGTACACTAGCCCTTCACTTGAGACTTACGAGCCTGCGTATCAGTTTGCAAATGGTCTTAGCGCACAGCTTCCTGTGGAAGGAACAGTGCCACGTGGCTATTATCCATATGAGTATGCAAATACAAACGAAGGTTACGATGCTGCCAAGGCTTCTTTACTAATGCCAGAAGCTTATGCATCACAGGAAGTTTTGACCGAAGGAAAAGAACTGTACACGACTTTCTGTGTGAATTGCCACGGTGAAAAAGGTGATGGAAATGGGAACTTGGTACAACAAGAAAAAATCCTTGGTGTGCCTGCTTATAAAGACCGTGATATCACTCCAGGTTCAATGTACCACGTGATTATGCACGGAAAAGGCATAATGGGCTCTCATTCCTCTCAATTGACCTACGACGAGCGTTGGAAAATTGTACGTTACGTTGTAAAACTGAGAGAAGATCAAGAATAAAACCGTTGAAGATAAATGTTTGAGTTTAGTACTAAAGCAAAACAACTGGCAATCGGTCTAACCGTAGTTGGAGCAATCCTATGGATTGTTGGATTTGTCATGAATGGATCATCTTCTCACGAAGCGGATCATGGGCACGATGCACATGCTACTGAAATGCATGCTGATGCGGGTCATGGTGCAAACACTGAGCACGAAAATGATTATCCCGGCGAGGCCCATGCTTCGATGATAGAATCTGCTTACAAGTCAGATCAGACTGATTCTCACGCTGATGAGGCTCACGATCTTCATTCTGATGTACGCGGCGCAGAAGCTCACGCTGATGAGGCTCACGATCTTCATTCTGATGTACATGGGGCAGAAGCTCACGATGCACACGCCGAACACGTTCATCACCAACAACAAAACCGTCCTTGGAGCGCCCTTTACGTAGCAGCCATCTTCTTCTTGGGTCTAGGTTTAGGACAATTGTTCTTTTTGGCCATTCAATACATTGCCCAAGTAGGTTGGTCTGCTGGTTTGTTGCGTGTGATGGAAGCACAAGCCTTTACTATTATCATCCCTTTGATAGTTATTGCTTTGATTACGTTCTTTGGGCTGGGTCATATACACCACATGTTCCACTGGATGATGGAAGGTATTAACATTGAAGGCCATGAGAACTATGACGAAATTATAGCAGGTAAACGTGGTTACTTGAACCCAATATTCTTTATAATCCGCTTGTTGGTATATATCGGTGGCTGGGTTTGGGCAGCCCTTATTTTGCGAAAAAACTCTTTGCTATCTGATACTGGAGACGGCGTAGAGATGTGGAAGAAAAATCGTAAAGTAGGTGCCATTTTTACGGTATTCTACGCGGTGACTTCATCTACTTCTGCTTGGGATTTGATTATGAGCATTGATGCACATTGGTTCTCTACACTATTTGGATGGTATACATTCGCGGGTATGTTCGTTAGCTCTTTTGCTGCGACTATCCTAGTGACACTATACCTTAAGTCTAAAGGCTTGTTAGAATGGGTGAACTACAATCACATCCACGACTTAGGTAAGTTCATGTTCGCATTCTCAGTATTCTGGACTTACTTGTGGTTCTCTCAGTTTGTGTTGATTTGGTATGCGAACATTCCGGAGGAAGTAACATACTACATGCAACGTTGGGATCAGTATAAAGTACCATTCTTCACTATGCTGTCTTTGAACTTTATCTTCCCAGTATTGGCCATCTTGAGCCGTCCTGCGAAGCGTGTTCCAGGTACCTTGGTGATGGCCTCATTATTCGTGTTGGTAGGTCACTATATGGATCACTACGTTATGATTATGCCGGGAACGGTTGGTGATCAGTATGGATTCGGACTGGTGGAGTTGGGTCCAATTCTATTATTCGCCGGTCTATTCATCTATGTCATGTTTAGCAACCTTGCGAAAGCACCATTGCTGCACAAGAATCACCCAATGATGGTTGAATCAAAGCACTTCCAACAATAATCTAGAAAAGAGACTAAAGAATGAATACAGTTTCAATTATAGTTTTAGTAGTTCTAGCCATCCTCACATTAGTGCAGGTTATGCGCATCTCCGAGGTTTCTTCGGAAATCCAAGGTGGTAAGGACAATGAGGTGAGCGAAAAGGATAATGATACTCAAGGGCGTTTGATGTTGTTGGTAGGTATGGGCTTCGTTATCAGTGTATTGGTGATGTATTTCTCCTGGGGTCGCCTCAGTCTTCCTGAACCATCATCAGCACATGGTTCGGAGATTGACGGATTATGGAATGTAAGTATGTTAATTATAAACATCGTGTTCTTCATCGTACAGCCTATTTTATTCTATTTCGCATATAAATACCGTGGAAAAAAAGGAACTAAGGCAGTTCACTTCGCGCACAACAATAAATTAGAGCTGTTTTGGACCGTAGTTCCTGCTTTGGCACTGGCTGTATTGATTATATGGGGTTTGAATGTTTGGAGCACCTTAATGATGCCTGAAAACGATGAAGAGCCTATCGTAATAGAACTATATGCACAGCAATTTAACTGGACCGTTCGATACAGTGGTAGTGATAATGCCTTAGGTTTTGCTTCAGTATATGATATTGAAGGTGCAAATATTTTGGGTGTGGACACTCAAGATGCAGCTTCTGCTGATGATATCGTGACTAAGGAATTGCACTTGCCTGTGGGTAAGCCTGTATCGTTCCAGTTCCGTGCACAGGATGTAATCCACTCGGCTTATTTCCCGCACTTCCGTGCACAGATGAATTGTGTACCTGGAGCCACTACTAACTTTCAGTTCACACCGACAATCACAACTGCTGAAATTCGTCAGAACAAAGATGTAAAAAGACATGTTGAAGAGGTAAATGCCATTCGTACCGCTAAGGGCGAGGACGTTTGGGATTTCAATTACGTTCTGCTTTGTAACAAAATTTGTGGAGCAGCACACTACAACATGCAAATGGATATTATCGTGGAGACCGAGGATGAATACAAGGCTTGGTTGAACGAACAGAAAACCGTCGCTGAGACTTTGTAATTAAGACCTAACAATGAGTAATATGTCAACGAAATCGACAGAAAACCCTCACTTTCAAGATCACTTGATGGAGCACCATCACGAAGAGAACTTCTTCACGAAGTACATCTTTACGATGGATCATAAAATGATTGGTAAGCAATTCTTGGTAACCGGTATGTTCATGGGAATCATCGGTGTGATGATGTCTATGCTTTTCCGTTTGGAATTGGCATACCCGGAGCAAAGCTTCCCAATC
Organism: Cryomorphaceae bacterium; assembly: GCA_003455605.1. GTDB lineage: Bacteria > Bacteroidota > Bacteroidia > Flavobacteriales > Schleiferiaceae > UBA10364. The sequence goes on from DMQR01000203.1 coordinate 4,111, forward strand.
CTTGAATTTTTCCTTGGTAAATGGGCACCGGATGGTGTAATGAGCCCAGATATTTACCTTGCCTTGGTAACCATTCACGGTACGATTATGGTCTTCTTTGTATTGACCGCAGGTCTTTCAGGTACATTCTCAAATTTGTTAATTCCATTGCAGATTGGTGCTCGTGACATGGCATCAGGTTTTTTGAACGCTTTATCTTATTGGTTTTTTGCAATGAGTTCCATAGTTATGGTTGTTTCATTGTTTGTAGAATCGGGTCCTGCTTCCGCAGGTTGGACGGTATACCCACCTCTATCAGCTTTACCACAAGCAATGCCAGGTTCTGGCGCTGGTATGACTCTTTGGTTGATTTCAATGACTTTGTTTATCGTAGGTTCACTATTGGGTTCTTTGAATTACATCGTAACTGTATTAAACATGCGTACCAAAGGCATGAGCATGACTCGTCTTCCATTGACTATTTGGGCATTTCTCGTAACAGCAGTTCTAGGTGTACTTTCATTCCCAGTATTGTTGAGTGCCGCATTGCTATTAATGTTTGACCGATTGTTGGGTACTTCATTCTACTTGAGTGATATCTTCATGGGCGGTGAGGTATTGAGCTACAGTGGTGGTTCACCAGTATTGTACCAGCATTTGTTCTGGTTCCTCGGCCACCCTGAGGTATACATCATCTTACTCCCTGCATTGGGCATTTCATCAGAAGTTATTGCGACTAACGCTCGAAAGCCCATCTTCGGTTATCGCGCCATGGTAGGCTCCATTTTAGCCATTGCCTTCTTAAGCTTCATTGTTTGGGGTCACCACATGTTCATAACGGGTATGAATCCGTTCTTAGGGTCAGTATTTACATTCACCACATTGTTGATTGCTATTCCTTCAGCAGTGAAGGCTTTTAACTACATCACCACACTTTGGAAAGGTAATATCCAGTACACACCAGCGATGATGTTCTCTATCGGTTTGGTAAGCACGTTCGTTACCGGTGGTTTGACTGGGGTAATCCTAGGAGATAGTGCACTTGATATCAACGTTCATGATACCTACTTCGTTGTGGCTCACTTCCACATCGTAATGGGACTCAGTGCCATATTCGGTATGTTCGCAGGGGTTTACCATTGGTATCCTAAGATGTACGGCCGTATGATGAACAAGTCTATGGGTTATGCGCACTTCTGGTTGACTTTCATTACCGCATATGGTGTATTCTTCCCAATGCACTTTTTGGGTATGGCAGGTCTTCCGCGTCGTTACTACAGTAATACGGCATTCCCCATGTTCGATAACCTAGCGGATATCAACGTATTGATCACGTACTTTGCGATCATCGGTGGTATTGCTCAGTTGATCTTTATCTTCAACTTCTTCTACAGCATTTGGAGAGGACCTAAGGCGTCTCAGAATCCATGGAAAGCGAATTCATTGGAGTGGACTACTCCAGTAGAGCACTTGCATGGAAATTGGCCAGGAGAGATTCCAGTGGTACACCGTTGGGCATACGATTACTCTAAGCCAGGTGCAGAAGAAGATTTCATTCCTCAAAACGTGCCGCTCGCAGAAGGCGAGGAAAGCGGCCACTGAGGAAAAGCTTTGTAAAACTCAAGTCCCCTTGTCGCTCGGCCAGGGGATTTTTTATGCTATTTTGTAGTACTATGAACGAACATCTCGATCCTACAGGATCAAATCTGTCAAACACCGAGCGCGAGATGGAGCGTAAGCTTCGTCCTTTAAGTTTTGACGACTTTACAGGGCAGGCTGTGGTATTGGAAAATCTCAAGATTTTTGTTGAGGCGGCTAAGATGCGTGATGAAGCCATGGACCATGTGTTGCTCCACGGTCCCCCCGGGTTAGGCAAAACCACCTTGTCTCATATCCTCGCGAATGAATTAAGTGTAGGCATCAAGGTCACTTCAGGTCCTGTATTGGATAAGCCTAGTGACCTCGCTGGGCTATTAACAGGTCTGCAGCCAAATGACGTATTGTTCATTGATGAAATCCATAGATTGTCCCCGGTCATAGAGGAGTATCTCTACAGTGCCATGGAAGATTTCAAAATAGACATCATGATTGATTCGGGACCTAGTGCACGCAGCGTACAAATAGCTCTGAATCCGTTTACCCTCATTGGCGCCACTACGCGCTCGGGATTGCTAACGGCACCGCTGCGCGCACGATTCGGAATTACCGCTAGATTGGAGTATTACGATGTGGAGCTGTTGAGCACTATTGTGGATCGCTCGGCAGAGATATTGAATGTTCCCACGGATTATGAGTCGTGTATTCGCATTGCCGGTCGTTCACGTGGCACCCCACGTATTGCCAATTCCTTGTTACGTCGTGTACGTGACTTTGCTATGGTCAAGGGCAATGGTACTATTGATGTTGAT
>DMQR01000010.1 GCA_003455605.1 Cryomorphaceae bacterium
GAGTTCTACATCGCCTTGTACATTATCGAATCCAACGACTACGCGACCAGTGATATCCATAACACGTAAAGTGTAAAGATCATTAACGCCTAGAGTTATTGTTGTACTCTCAGTCATTGGGTTAGGGCGAACAGTTACGAAATCCAGTGCATCTTCTTCCAAACCTACGAATGAACAAGTACCGTAAGTGTGACGCAGAGTATCCGCAGAACCCGTACGAGCGAAGAAGCGGTTATATCCACCTACCCCATTATCAACACCACAATCAGCAGTTACTGGCTCGTGATTTGCAGAATTCATAGCATCGCCGTTAGAGAAGCGGTATTCCATAGTTCCTGGACAGAAGCTAAGCACAGTCGCGATGTACTGACCTGCAGTAGTGTGAGGTGTCATGGTAATAGCGTTTTGCTCCCACTGAGTGAAGTTACCAATCAAGTAGATAGTATCTGCTGGAGTGTAAGAGGCTTGCGTAAAGTCAACGATAAACGTTACATCAGCTGTTGCAGGAACTGAAGGACAAGGTCCGTAGGTATCGTTTCCGAAACAACGTGTCGCCACAGTTGAATCTGAACTAACAGTAATTACCTTATTACCACCGCCTTCCCAGTTGGTGTTTCCGTTTTCGTGGTAGCGAGCTTTGAAAGTGAAATCACCTGAATCTACATCGAGGTAAGTGATAGACCAAACGCCGTCACCATCAGGGTCAGACATGGTCTCGCCACCCCAACCGTTAATTGGACCCGCCAACGTTACTGAATCTACAGTACCACAAGCTGCAATCGCGCTCACATCAACATTTACTGTGATGTCGTATGTAGGAACCACAGTACAGGGACCACATTGGCTGTAACATACTTCATAGGTACCACTTACAGTGTCCGTGTAATAACGGTTATCACCTTGGCTGATACCGGCACTTGAAGCCTGACATGTTGAAGGAACTGTCTCTACGGCGCTCCATCCGTTTCCGTTTAAGAACTTGAAGTACAAAGAATCTGTCTTGTTCGCGTAAGCGATGTAGCGGTGTACACCATCGAAATTTACAAGCTGTGATTTCGATGGATCCCAACCTTGGAAGTTACCCGCAACGTGCGCAGAATCTGCACTTACTGTTTGAAGTGCGTAATCCACCTTGAATTGAATTGCTTTTTGTCCAGCAGGAGCTGCACCCGCAAACAATACCGCAGGAAGAGTAGTATCTGAAGAGATCACTGCCCAACGGTTGCTGTTTCCGTTCGTACCAACTTGAATAGGTGCAGGAACGCTCTCGTCGTCACCCCATGCATTACCGTTGATGAATTTATACTCCAATTGGCCCGCAGGAACAGAAACTGTAACAGAGTATACCGAAGTAGACCCTACCTGAGACATTGAAGTAGTACTGGGAGACCAGCTCTGGAAAGAACCGGCAACATGCACGCCATTCGAGTTCGCTGCAGTCGACCCGAGGTCTACCTGGAACGTAACGCTGTGGTTTTGTGCAAACACTGCTACACCGAAGCATAAAGCAGCTACAATTGCGTAAAGTTTTTTCATAGTGTATGAGATTGGTTAGTATTTAGTGTACGCAGTACCTTTCAAATTTAAGACTTGTTCAACGGGCAGGAAGCGCCAATTCTACCGCATTTTAACCATATTATTGCATAATCACGCACAAAATGAATAAATCCGCCGTCTTAACCCTAATACTCCTGCTTTCCGGGAGTTGCCTAAATTCCATAAAAGGGCAAATAGTACAGCGCATGGACCCTCTTTTACGCCATGCGTGGCATTCCGATATTGCACTAGGGGACGGAATTGGGCCTCAGTGGACATCAGGACCATGGGGCCATTCGAGAAGACATGCCTGGATTCGAGGGAGAGTTCCCCGATTTTGACAAAATAGGCGGGGATTTGTTAGATTTGCGTCAAGAATTGGGCGCTTGCCAAAAACTCCGCAGCAGAACCAGCATCAGCCAGGACCTCCCCAAAGACGGTTGGTACGTACTCCGATTACCTCGGAACAAGGAACCTGGCGATTAGTCATCAATGCTTCCGACAAGCGGCGAACCTTCACCAACAGGTTTGAGTAGGACGAGAACGAGTATGAGCCTTGGGAAGCCCAAATGATAGAACTACTGTAGCGTGAAAGCCACCATTGAGAATATCCGCATTGCCGAACAGGACCGTAGCTATAACAGCTATGTTCTCAAGCAGAGCATATTCGACGATTATTGGCACTACCACCCAGAAATCGAAATCACCTATATCGTAAAAGGTGAAGGCATCGCCTTCATCGGTAACAAAACCGTTGAGTTCCGCCCTGGGATGGCCTTCCTGCTTGGGCCCTACCTTCCCCACAACTTCATCAGCACCCACGAGGAAGGTGTGGTGATGGAAAAGGAATGTTGGGGGCTCCAATTCACTCAAGAGTGGCTCAATTCCTTCAAAGAAAGTTCCGCCCTTCAACGTCTCTTCAAAGCCATGAGTTTTGGTATTGATTTGGGCATACTCAACGACAAAGAACACCATGCCTTCGAAACCATAGTCGGCAAAGACCCACTCCGAAGCATCGGCGCCTTCTTCAACCTCATGGCTATGATTGCCGAGCGACCAGAATTCAACACCGTCTCAACCAACAGCGCCTACTCCAATGTAATGAGCCAAAAGATCAGCCAACGTATGGAGCGCGTTTCGAAATACATTCAAGACCACTACCAAGGCACCATCACACTTAGTGAAATTGCCGATGTGGCCAGCATGACCGAGCAGAGCTTCAGCCGCTGGTTCCGGCAAACCTCGGGCCTGACCTTTGTGGATTATCTCATGCAATTACGCACCACCGTCGCCTCAAACTTGTTGATCAATACCAACAAAGCCATGACTGAAGTTGCCGAGGAAAGTGGATTCAATTCAAGCTCTTCCTTCAACCGGGCGTTTTTGAAAATCAAGGGTTGTTCTCCACGGGAATTCCGGAAAAAACGAACTTATTAATTACAAAAAAGTGGCCCTGCTGACGCCTTTTTTGTTGGGATTATGCTTCGCCTTCCGGAACGTAGGTCATGACCTTTCTATTCGTGATGAGCAAGTTCGCGAGAGCGGCCAGTACAAGTACGGAACCCGCCAAAAGCATTGCGTTAATAGGAGCATCGCCGAAGATGTTCTTATACAAAGGTGTAATGGCAAAGGCCGCGACAATTTGTGGGAGTACAATAAACATATTGAAGATTCCCATGTACACGCCCATCCGATTCGGATCGATGGCCGAGCTCAACATGGCGTAAGGCATAGAGAGGATGGACCCCCAGCTGAAGCCGATTAGGACGAAACTCACACCGAGGTCGGAAGGTTCGTTAGCGAAATACATATTGAAGAATCCATAGGCACCGGCGAAAAGCGAGGCCATATGAACATACTTGCGGTTAATGCGACGACGTGAAGTCCAAAAGGTGAGCAACAAGGCAAAGGCCATAGAGCTCAAACCGTAGTAACCCATGTAGGAGCCCACCTGATTAGACGCGTCGTTGAAGGCTTTATCGGCCACCTTATAGGCTTCAATGGCCTCCGGCGTGCTCGTAGCATATTCGATGGCTTCAGGTTTAGGAGCGTCGAAGATATGATCGGTGAGACCGGGGTTGGCCATCGACCACATGGTGAAGAAGGCGAACCAAGAAAAGAATTGGACCACTCCTAATTTGCGCATGGTCAGCGGCATTTCAGAGATGTTCTTCATCACTTCTTTTAGTGTGTTTGCCATTCCCGCATTCTCCTCGCGTTCTGCGCGGAAGGCTTCAAGGTCTTCCGGCGGATACTCGTCTGTGGTGAATACAGTGTAGAGAATGGACAGGATGAACACCGCGGCACCGACGGCAAAGGCAACTTGAACCGACATAGGTACTACGCCTGGGTCTGCTTCATTGCTCACCCCAAGTTTCGAAACGAATAGGGGCAGATTAGATGCTACCCAAGTACTTATCCCGATGATGAGGGTTTGTACGACGAAACCGAATGAGCGCTGGCTATCTGGTAATTTATCTGCTACCAAGGCGCGGAAAGGCTCCATGGAAATGTTCATCGAGGCGTCTAAAATCCATAGACCTCCAGCGGCCATCCAAAGAGCACTGCTGTGTGGAATAAAGAAAAGGGTGATGGATGCTAGAATGGCTCCGATCAAAAAGAACGGACGGCGACGGCCCCAACGCGGGTGCCAAGTGTTGTCGCTCATCTGGCCAATAATAGGCTGCACTATAAGTCCTGTTAGAGGCGCAGCCAACCAGAGTAAGGGAAGGCTGTGTTCATCAGCTCCTAAGGTTTCAAATACACGG
>DMQR01000020.1 GCA_003455605.1 Cryomorphaceae bacterium
GTTACTCTTAACTCTTGCATAATCGTTGTTGTGTTGAGGGTCAAAGGTACGGCTTTCGGATGCTTTAGACTACCTTTGCAGCATGTCAAAAATCGTTGCCTTAGATATCGGAGAAGTCCGTACGGGTATAGCAGAATCTGATGCTATGCAAATGATGGCTTTTCCATTGCTAACGGTCTACACCTCTGAGCTCCTGGGGTATCTGAATTCTCGTAACCTCGAGGAACCGTTGGATATAGTTGTAGTAGGAGCGCCTACTCGATGGGACGGAAGCCCGTCCACGGTTGCTGCGTTTATTGATGAATTATGTAGTAAGATTAGTCGGACTTTCCCTAGGATCCAATTAGTCCGGGTGGACGAACGCTTCACTTCCTCCTTGGCCTCGCATGCAGTGATTCGTGGCGGCATGAACAAGTCTAAGAGAAGCGAAAAAGGAGCGATAGATAAAGTGGCTGCTGCCCTAATATTGGAGAATTACTTAGCCCAGCGCTAACTATCTTTGTATTCTCATTAGATCCTTATGATATTACCCATTGTCGCCTACGGAGATCCTTTACTGAATAAAGTTGCTGAGGAAATTGACGAACTATACCCTGGCCTAGAAGCTTTGATTGCCAACATGTATGAAACCATGTATGGTGCACACGGTGTTGGATTGGCAGCGCCTCAGATTGGCCGCAGTATTCGCCTATTTGTAGTAGATGCCAGCCCATTTGCAGAGGAGGGCGAGGAGGGCTATGAGTTCTTGAAAGACTTTAAAAAGACATTCATCAACCCCATCATCATTGAGGAATCCGGAGATGAGTGGGGTATGGAAGAAGGGTGTCTAAGTATACCAGATGTTCGTGAAACCGTCTTTCGCAAGGAGACCGTGGTTATTGAATATTACAACGAGCGGTGGGAATTGGTTGAGGAAACATACAGTGGTTTAGCGGCCCGAGTGATTCAGCACGAATATGATCACATTGAAGGAACCTTGTTTACCGAGAAGATCAAGCCATTGAGAAAGAAGTTAGTCAAAGGTGCTTTAGGACGTATTAAACGAGGTAATGTCAATGTGGATTACCCAATGAAATTTCCAAAAGCAAAATGATTCGATTGTATTCGCTCGCCGTATTGGTTTTTTGGTCCTGTCAAGGAGCTGTTGAAAGTTCTTTACCTATTAAGGAGCAGGAGCATGTAGCATCCTTGGATTCTGCTGTACACTATTTAAACTTAGTGGATAAGAGTATTTTATCTCCAAAGGGTTATACCCGAGCAGCCATGCACTTTGTGGCCCAGGATTCATTGATGAAGACTCAGGCTGAGTATCTGATGAAAGCGGGCTTGACTTGTATGAACCAAGAAGGTGAATACCGCTTATATGGGTTAAATTATTTGATATTGTTGAGCAATAAGTTTCCTCAAGATGAATACGCGCCTCAAGCGTTACTACAATTGGCATTATTTTTTGATAATGTTTTCGGAGATTCAGAGCGTGCAATGGAATTTTTGCGTGCTTTGATACAGCGTTATCCCAAGAGTACATTGCGGGAAGATGCAGAAGGTTTAATGAATCTAATCAGTGTTTCAGAAACCGGAGAAATAGAACAAGTTAGACAGTGGTTAAATACTAAATAATGGGATTAAGTACCGTATTATCAGTAGCCGGGAAACCTGGCCTTTTCAAGCTCATTGCTCAAAATAAAGGCGGCGTAATAGTTGAGAGTTTATTGGATGGAAAACGCATAAGCATACCAGCAACGGCCAATGTTAGTTCATTGGGCGACATTGCCATCTACACTTACGAAGAAGAGGTGCCGCTACGTGAAGTTTTCAAAGCCATGGCTTCAGTTACAGAAGGTAGAGAGGCTATTAGCCACAAGAGCAGGAAAGATGAGCTAGAAGATTTCTTCGGCGAGATATTGCCAAAGTTCGATCAAGAACGCGTCTACGCTAGTCATATTAAAAAAGTAGTGCAGTGGTTTAACATCCTTGTGAAGAACGATTTACTCGCCCTACTAGACGAGGAGGAAGCTACAGAATAATGAATAGTCGCGCAGAGAAACTAGATGCCTTCGGGCGATTGCTTGATATCATGGATACACTGCGTGCGGAGTGCCCTTGGGATAAAAAGCAGAGTTTGGAATCTCTGCGTCATTTGACTATCGAGGAAACCTATGAATTGGCAGATGCCATCGAGGAAAATAACCTTCAGGAAATCAAGAAGGAGTTGGGGGACCTCATGCTCCACATGGTCTTTTATAGTAAAATAGGTAGCGAAAAAGGCGCTTTTGATGTAGCGGACGTACTGAATGCTGTTTGCGATAAGCTTATTCGTCGTCATCCACATATCTACGGAGACGCAGAGGCAGCTACTCAAGAGGAGGTAAAGGCCAATTGGGAAGCCATTAAGCTCCAAGAAAAGGGAACTCAAAGTGTGCTTCAAGGGGTGCCCAGAGGTTTACCTGCTTTAGTCAAAGCTATTCGTATTGGCGATAAAGCGCGTGGAGCCGGATTTGATTGGGACCAGCCACAAGATGTTTGGGGTAAGATTAAAGAGGAGCTTAGTGAGTTTGAGCGAGCACAAGAGCTTGGTAATCAACAAGAAATAGAAAGTGAGCTAGGAGATGTATTATTTTCAATAGTGAATTTTGCTCGACTCAGTAATCTTGATCCAGAATTGGCCCTTGAGCGGACCAATAAAAAATTCATCTACCGTTTCACTTATATGGAGAAAAAGGCTCTCGAACAAGGTAAGTCGTTGAATGAGATGACCTTATCTGAGATGGAGCTTCTCTGGAACGAGGCCAAAGCTCAGTCTAAGGATTAATTCCACCTGAATTGTGCATTAAATTTTTGTAAAAGTGTGTCTATAGGTTTGTTTAAACTGTTGAAATAGTGTAGTTTGTATTAATGAAAATACTCTACCTTGTTAGACATGCTAAGAGTTCTTGGGCTATCGAAGACATTGCAGATAAAGATAGGCCCTTGAAAGGTCGGGGTATCCGAGATGCACATCTGATTTCAACGTATTTCGGTAAAACGATGAACGAGCTAATGAATATACGGTTGTGCTCTTCGTCTGCAACGCGAGCACTCCACACAGCGTTAATTTTTGCTCAAAACTTTGGTATACCAGCAGGTCAGATTAGACTAGTCGATGAGCTTTACCATTGTGCGTGGGAAGATATCCATGAAGAGGTTAAGCGAACCGAAGATGAGGTAGATATTCTGTTTTTATTTGCGCACAATCCGAGTATTACAGAATATGTTAATGAGATCACCAATGCGGGTATAAAGAATGTACCTACAACTGGGGTTACGGGAATTGGATTCGACTCAAATAGATGGTCGACAATCCCAAAACAAGGAAAATGTATGTTATTCGAATACCCGAAAAGATTTAAGTAATGGAACCAGCTCGTAGATATTTCAATAGAGAGATAAGTTGGTTACAGTTCAATGAACGCGTGCTACAAGAGGCAGAAGACCCTACCGTGCCGCTTATTGAGCGTATCCGTCTCTTAGGAATTCATTCAAATAACACGGACGAGTTTTTCCGAGTTCGATATTCTTCTATTCGTCGGTTAACTCTCGCAGAGAATCAAGGGTTCAATGAAGACCTTGAGGGTTATAAACCCTCAAAGCTTTTAAAAAAGCTTATTGAGATGGTCACCTATCAGCAGGGAAAGAGCCAGGAAATTTATACCGAGCTAGAACAAGAGCTCCGCACCCATGATGTTGAGGTGGTTGATGAAAGAGAATTAACTGCTAAACAGATACGCTATATCCGTCAATTCTTTCGCGAAAAGATAAGCCCGGCATTGACGAAGTTGATGTTGAGTCAGGCACCGGAATTCCCCTATCTACGTGATAAAAGCATTTTCTTGGCAGTTCGTATCCTTCAAGGAAAAAACGAGCAGTTTTCTATCATTGAGGTGCCTACAGGAGCTGCGGGACGATTTGTAACGCTGCCGCGATACGGCAAGCAGTTTGTAATGTATATGGACGATGTTCTACGACTAAATTTGGACAGCATCTTTTATATTTTCAATTACGATAAAATCGAGGCGCATACCGTGAAGATTACTCGCGATGCTGAGCTTGCGCTGGACGATGATGTTAGCAAGTCTTTCTTGGAAAAGATCCAAGTAGGATTGGCGCATCGCCGCGAAGGAGATCCTGTTCGATTTGTATATGATAGAGAAATAGGCGACCAAACCCTACAGCTCTTGGTGAAAGGGCTCGGGATTACGGAACTTGATAGTTTGATTGCAGGTGGTCGTTACCACAATAAGAAAGATTTGATGAGCTTTCCTAATGTGGGAGACCCTTCGATGGAGCATGAAAAGCTTCCGCAAATTCAGCATCCAGCGCTTGATCTGAATCGAAGTATCCTCGAGGTGACGAAGCATCAAGATGTAATGCTTTTTACACCTTATCATGATTTTAGCAATGTGATCCGATTATTACGCGAGGCTGCCATCGATCCTAAGGTTCGGGTGATTAAGGTGACCTTATACCGATTGGCAGATGAAAGCCGAATTATCTCGGCCCTAGTTAATGCCGCCAAGAATGGGAAGGACGTAACAGTATTTATAGAGTTACAAGCTAGGTTCGATGAAGCAAACAACATCAAATGGACTAACCAGCTGCGCTCGGAAGGTATTAAGGTGGTTAGCGGGGTACCTGGATTGAAGGTACACTCGAAGTTGACATTGATACGACGCGATGAGGGGGGTGAAAAGCTAAAAGATTATTGTGTCGTTGGTACTGGTAATTACCATGAAGGTACGGCGAAGGTCTACACAGATTACCACTTGTTGACGTCTGATAAGCGCATAGCGCGTGAAGTTCGTAGGGTATTCCAATTTATCGAATCGCCATACAAGCACCAGAAATACAAGCATTTGTTGGTGAGCCCGAACTCGAATCGCGAAGGATTCTATGCGCTGATTGAC